>JBAZCO010000037.1:0-14174 GCA_041654915.1 Clostridia bacterium
CCAACCAACCTGTGATGCTAAACAAGGCGCTAATTCTTGCTTACACAAAGGAGCGGGATATCAATTCGGACAATCTAATTCAAGAATTTGAACCGCTTGCCGAGGATGCGTTTTCCCACCCCTACGATGTTATAGATTACTTAAACAGTAAGGGTTTTAAGTTTCGCTACATCAAGCGCAAGGGCTTGATACCGTTTGACCTTCCCGCCGACTACCGCACAGATGGACTAGAGATAAAAAATATGGCAGTTTTGGGGCGGTTTCCTTTAGCCAACAGTATTTATAATGATTACCTTGCTCTAGAAAAGTACAATCTCACATCCCCGTCCATAGATGCCCTGTTAAATATACAAAAAAAGAAAATGTCTTTTAAAGAAAGGCGGCGCATTCAAAAAAAGCGTGAACCTGCCTCTTTTTATGAGATACACGACTTAGACTATGCTCAAGAGCGTGCGCTGGAGGAAATAAACCGCAAAGAAAATGTGGTGATATACGGACCGCCCGGCACTGGGAAGTCGCAAACGATTGTCAATGTGATAAGCGATGCGCTATGCAAACAAAAGCGTGTGCTTGTCGTTAGCCAAAAACGGGCGGCGCTAGATGTTGTTTTTAACAGGTTGGGTAAGCTTAGCTCAAAAGTGATTATGATTCCCGACCCAGAAAAAGATAAGTTTAAGTTTTTTGAGCGAGTGAAAGCGATGCACGAGGCGGCATCTGCTACCGATTATGACGAAAATAAGAAAAAGCACAGTCGGGTTGAACTTAACATTAAAGAGGAACTTGACACTCTGCAAAAGATAAGCGATACTTTGTTTAACAAAACCGAGTTTGGACTCACTAGGCAGGAGATGTATGCGGCAAGCTATAATATTGGGAAAGATACCTCCGATTATAAATTTTATGAACAACTCAAAAAAACGCCCATTGTAAGAAAAAACTATCCCGAACTTAGGGACGACCTAACGCTGATAACGGATAAAAGTCTTGTTTCGCTATATATTGCACAGCGAGAACTCATCAAGGAAAATGAGATGGTGCGCCATATTTTACCCAATATCGATATGCATCAACTCAAAGAGGCGCAAGCATTTTTGTACAACACCCTATCCAAAAGCATTACCCCGTTTGATACATCAAAATATCCTTACAGCCGATATCTTACCACATTTTATCTTGAACAAGCCGCCCCAGATAGGCGCTCTATTAGGAATGTGGCAAGCATTATTACGGATATTGAACATCCAAATCTATCAAAAATGCTAAAAGTATCGGCGTTTCCGCTGTTTTGGATAATGTTTCCCTTCCTCAAACTCAAGTACGATGAATTTTTGGAAGATATAAAAATTGACTTAAATATAGCCAAAGCCGCTCTTGACAGGTATCAATCGGAATACAATATTCTTAACAAAGTGCTAGACCCCGAGGGGTTTGCCCTCGCCATAGGCGGGCTGATAAACGGGAATACCGCATTTTTGCAAAAACTTGCAAGCGCATTGGATAATTATGTTAAAGTTAGGGATATGCAGGCAGCCTTGTCCTCTTTGAGTGACGGGGTAAAACTGCTTCTTGACTTTGCTTATGAAAATTCCGACCACTCCCTATACTCAATGGAGCTTGCCGTTGGCAAAATTTTGCCTATAAGGATTTATCACGAGATTATTAGCAACGACATTTATGTGGAGGAGTTTTTAAGCAAGACTGTCACATTTGACGACTTGAGAAACCGCATTCTTGCCCTCAAGACCGAACAGAGAGGAATAAGCCGCTTACTTGCGTTTGATTCTTTTACCAAAACCTATATTGACCACATAAAAAATGCGCCTGAATCTAAAGATTTCCTATACGAAATACAAAAACAGCGTGCGCTAAAGCCAATACGGGTTATGTTTGAGTATTTTGAGGACTACTTAATGAAACTGTTCCCCTGTTGGCTGCTTAGCCCCGAAGTGGTAAGTACAATATTGCCTCTCAAGGCGGATATGTTTGATTTGGTTGTCTTTGATGAGGCAAGTCAGATATTTATAGAATCCGCCCTACCCGCTATTTATCGTGGCTCTCGTGTGGTTGTCGCAGGCGACAACAAGCAGCTGCGCCCTACTGCGGGGTTTGTAAAGCGGTACTTTGGCGACGACAGCTTATCGGGCAAAGACTTAGCGGTGCAAGCGGCGCTTGAAGTGGAAAGTCTGCTTGACCTTGCTACCGCAAGATATTCACCCGTTTATTTATCCTACCATTACAGAAGTAACTTTGCAGAGCTTATAGACTTTAGCAATGCCGCTTTTTACGATAACAAGCTGCAAATTGCCCCCAATATAGTTAGAAAAAACGGCGTTGCGCCAATAGAGCGCATAAAAGTAAAGGGACAATGGCAAAACCGCCGCAATCACGAGGAGGCAGCCGCTGTTGTCAAGCTGGTTAGGACGATTTTGCGGGAGAGGGAATACAACGAAAGTATAGGCATAGTGACATTTAATGTGGAGCAAAAGGAATATATTGAGGACCTATTGGATGCCGAGTGCGACAAAGTAAAGATATTTGCCCGCCAATATGCAGAGGAACAAAACCGTGTTGAGGACGGGGAAAGCCGAGGAATCTTTGTGAAAAACTTGGAAAATGTGCAGGGTGAGGAGCGGGACATCATAATATTTAGCATTGGCTATGCGAAAAATGAAAACGACAGGGTGGTCGCTCAGTTTGGCTCGCTGTCTATGGAGGGCGGGGAGAACCGTCTTAATGTTGCCGTTACCCGTGCAAAAAAGAAGGTGTATGTGGTAACAAGCATAGAGCCAGAGGAACTTGACCGCTCACAAACGGCTAAAAATAATGGACCTAAACTACTAAAAAAATATCTGCATTATGTGCGGGCGGTGTCCGATTGCAACTACAAAGAGGTAAAAAATATACTGTCGTCCATATATACCGAAAGGAATGAGATAGACCCCGTGGGCGCATATGAGGCACAAATTAAAAGCGCTTTGGAGGCGCTTGGCTACACGGTGGATATCAACCTTGGCAACACCAAATACAAGCTGTCGCTTGGAGTTTTTGACAAGGAACTCAATAGATATGTTCTTGGGATAGAGTGTGATTATCAAGCATTCTATTCAAGCCCGAGCGTGTTGGAGCGTGATGTATATCGTATAAAGTTTTTGGAAAGTCGAGGTTGGAAAATTGTGCGGGTATGGTCTAGAGATTGGTGGCTATCACGAAAGAGAGTGTTGGACTCTCTAATTGCCGCAATCGAAAAAGAAAAAAGCTTGATTAAAGAGGCAATAAATCGCAGTTAACACACAATAACTACATTCAATAAGCAAGCAACCATCGTCTTAAATTATTATTAATTAAATAATCATATATAATCTATATTTGTAAGGAGAATATAACAATGACCGCTTTTTTTTGCGATAGCAATTGTGAACTCTGGTGGGAAACCGCCAACAGCCTTGGCATAAAAAATATTATCAAAATGCCCTACACCATCAGCGGTGAGGAAAAATTTTATGACCTTGGCAAAGACTACGATGCCAAAGATTTTTTTGACAAGATAAGAAAGGGTAATATCCCAATTACATCTGCCCTCAACCCCGAAAACTATAAGGAATATTTTGAGCCGTTTTTCAAGGCGGGAGAGGATATTTTTTATGTTAGTTTTTCCTCTGAAATGAGCGCTACTTTTAAGTATATGGATATGGCGGTGGCGGAACTATCCAAAACCTATCCCGATGTGAAATTTACCAGATACGATACAAAGGGCATAAGTCTTTCCGCAGGATTGTTAGTTTATATAGCGGCAAAAGCGCACAACGAAGGCAAGTCCACCGATGAGATTATTGCACTCCTAGACACCCTTAAAAACTATACCAACTGCTCCATAGTAGTGGACGACCTGCAACATCTAAAGCGTGGCGGACGACTGTCAGGGTTTCAAGCTTTTGCGGGCGGAATGCTAAATATCAAGCCGATTATCAAGCTTTCCAAGTTGGGAACGCTATTTTCTGCCGCTAAAGTTATGGGCAGGAACAAGGCATTTGCCACTATTGCAGATGAAATAATTGCAGATGCCGCAAACACAGCATATCCCATTGCAATTATGGATGCCGATTGCCGTGCAGAAAGCGATAGGATTGCCCAAAAAATTAAAGCAGCCCTGCCCGATGTTGAGATTTGGCAGCAAAGTGTAGGTCCTGTTATAGGCACGCACTGCGGACCGGGAACAATAGGCATTTGCTATATTGGAAACAAGGAAAGACCAGATAATCTTTAAAAAATCCCTATTCGCTGGGCGGTGAGCCTTTACGGGTTTTGTCAAAGGGCAGAAAGTCGTCCTCCGCCTCTCGGGAGTCACAGCTAAAAATTGTTTCTATTGTCACGCCCCGCCTTAGTATTCCGTAACCGTACTTCTTGCGCAAGCGGTCTACACTTATGTCTAGCTTGGACTTTTTTTCGCCCTCGCTGGCAAATATATCTGTTTGTACATACTCGCCTCCGCTCACCAACCCGTAGGCGCTTATCGTAACCATACGCAAGGGCAGCATACGGCTAAAGTCATAATTTGCCTTTAATAAGTCCAATGCTTTTGTCGCAATATCGTAGGCGGAACTTGTGGGAGAAAATAACTTGCCTTGCCTAGAGGTGTTCTTAAAGCGTGTATCACGATAATATATGGATACTCCGGAGGCAAGCATTTCACTCTGCCGCAAGCGAAACCCCACCATCTCAGACAACGCAAATATTATGCTTGTTGCATCGCCAAAATTGGTGATATCTTGCGCTGTTGTAGTGCCGTTACCCACGCTGTCGGGAATATGTTTTTCCGTGTAGCACTTTACCGATTCGCTATCCTCACCCCTTGCATACTCGGATAGCTTTGCTCCCGCCTTACCAAACTGCCGCACCAAAAAATCTTGGTCGGCACGGGCTAAGTCCCCTATTGTTTTTATATTAAATCTATCCAATCTTTCTGCTGTTGTCCGTCCAACATATAATAGTTGCGATACGGGCAGTTTCCAAGCGATATCTTTATAATTATCCTTATCGATTATAGTTACGGCATCTGGCTTTTTTATATCGCTCCCAAGTTTTGCAAATATCTTGTTGTAAGAAACCCCCACCGATACAGTAAGTCCGCCTGTCTTTTCCTTTACACGCAAGCGCACCTTGTCTGCTATTTCCTTGCCGCTGCCAAACAGCTTTTGGCAACCCGTAACATCTAGCCAGCACTCATCTAAACCAAAACTCTCCACTTCCGAAGTAAATTCGGTGTAGACACTGTATACTAGCGAAGAAAACTCCGCATATTTTTTATAAGTTGGCGGAACAAGCACTAAATTGGGGCATTTTTGCATAGCTTTCCATACAGGCTCTGCTGTCTTTACCCCCACGGACTTTGCCGCCATATTTTTTGCAAGAATTATGCCGTGCCTTTTTTCGGGGTCGCCGCACACGGCAACAGCGTGACCCTCTAGCTCGGGATGCAATAGCATTTCTACCGACGCAAAAAAATTATTTAAATCGCAATGTAATATTACCCTGTCTTTCACAAGTTAATTATACCACAATTAGCTCATAGTATTAAAGGGTGAGGGCAGCATTATTGCTTATTTTAGAAAAAAGCGTTAGTTAAGCAGGCTTTTTTGTGATTGTTTAATGTATTCTTCTTTTAAATCCCTATATAGTCGGCTGATAGCAAGCACATACCTTTCTCGCTCGGCATCCGTTAGAGATGCATAAAGTTCTTCATCTATCAACCGCCCCAATGCGCCGTACTCTATGCCCGCAAACATTAACTCGACAATTTTTTTGTAGTAGCCATACAATTCTTCGCCCGATACAATGCGTGAATTAACTAGGTATGCCTTGTTGTTGATACCTACCCTATTAATCTCGCACAACTCACGGTAGTCATTGGCAACCAATCTTTGTTTTGCCTCGTTTACAAATTGCTTATAAGAGGAAACTGCCCTCTTTGCTCTTGCCATAAGTACCTCCAAAAATTCTTATTGTATGCACAAATTATACTACATACCGCCCCGCCCTGCCCCTCAACCGACAAAATATGCTAAATAAAGCGAAATTTAGATATTGGCAAGGATTTTTGCCGCAAAAAAACTTATAAAAATTATCAAACCAAGTATTTGCACTTGACAAAAATGGCAGAATATTATATTATAGTAAAGTTAACACTAAAAAGAGGAGGTGATAATATGTCGACAGTCAATGTGAAAGAAAACGAAACATTGGATAGCGCTATCCGCAGATGGAAGAAGAAATGCGCCAATGACGGTATAATCGGTGACCTCCGCAGAAAAGAACACTATGAAAAACCCAGCGTACGCCGCAAAAAGAAATTAGAGGCGGCACGCAAGCGTATGTACAAATAATAGGTTGTTCTTGTTTAAAAACGATTTAAGACAAAAGCCCTTTGGATAACTAAAGGGCTTTTTGCTTTGTATTTAGGTTTTGTTTTGCTATATATATTTAACCCATTATTGGGGTCTTTCCTTTTTGAGGCTATCCATTTTGTGCTAACCCTTTTTGTGGCTAAGTTGCCTTGGGCTACCCTTTTTGCTAAGCAGTTTTGGAACTACCCTTTTTGGGGATAACCTTTTTGCTAAGCAGTTTTGGAACTACCCTTTTTGGGGATAGCCCTATTTGGGGCTAACCTTTTTGCTAAGCAGTTTTAGAACTACTACCCTATTTGGGGCTAAGTCGTTTTTGGGTCTAACCCATTTTTTCGGAGAGTTGCTCACCGCCCAAAATGTGTATGTGTAGGTGGTATACGCTTTGGCAACCGTCTTTTCCCTTGTTGGACACAAGGCGAAAACCGTTTTGTAGTCCTAGTGTGTCCACCAAAGTTGATAACTTTTTGAGTGCCTTGCCAAGCACAACCGCCTCGGCGTCACTCATTTGGCATATATCGGAATAATGGGCTTTGGGTATGAGTAGATAGTGCTTTTTAGCTTGAGGATTGATGTCGGCAATGATAAACATATCCTCGTCCTCGTATAGTTTTTTTGAGGGTATTTCCCCTTTTGCAATCTTGCAAAAAATACAATTATCCATTAATAACATCTCCTTTTAAACCGTCTTTGTATATCTCTTTGGGAATAACAAGTGCTTGCTTTTCCTTTGTAGCAGCATAGACTCTAATGTAATATTCGGAGTAACCTACTCGCAAACCTCCGCTATCTCCCTCAAACAAAACTTTTTGCGGGGTTTGCAGCATTTTATTTAGATAGTCTATACGCAAATCGTCTTTTACTGCGGTAAGCCGCTCCCGCCTGTCTTTGATTATTTCGCTAGACAACATAGGCAGTGCGGCGGCTTTAGTTCCCTCTCGCTTGGAAAAAGGGAATATGTGTATGTCGGCAAATCTAGCCCGCTTTGCAAACTGCAAAGTGTTTACAAAAGCTTCCTCTGTTTCGGTGGGATAGCCAACAATAATATCCGTTGTGATAGCCGCATTGAGGTTGTAGCTTCTTATCATTTCCGCCTTTTGCAAATACTCATCTGCGGTGTAGTGCCTGTTCATATCCCTCAACACCCCATTGTCGCCGTGCTGCAAGGATAAGTGAAAATGCGGACAAAAGTTTTTAAGGGAAAAGAGCGCATCCAAAAGCTCCTTATTTACTCCCTCCACATAAAATGAGCCTAAGCGTATGCGTGCATTGGTGTCTTTGATTTGGTTAATTAATGCGGCTAGGCTTGTGTTGTTGTCTTTGCCGTACTTGGAAAGATTTATGCCTGTTATCACAATTTCGCCCGAAGTTTGGGACAATAGCTCTATCTCTCTCTTTGCCGCTTGCACTTCTCTTGAACGAGAACGCCCACGGAGATGAGGAATAATACAGTAGCTGCAAAAGTTATCGCAACCGTCTTGTATTTTCACATAAGCCCGTGTTCGGTCACCCGTAGGAGCATATATGGTATCCTGATACTCATTTGGTATGGCACTGTCAAACACCGTGCTTTTACCAATATAGTCTAGAATCTTATCCCTGTCTTGCACGCCGGAAACAAACGGTATACCCTTTTTTATATAATAATCTTGGTTGGCTTGTGAGGCGCAACCAGATACCATAATAAACGCATCGGGATTTATATGCTTTATGCGTGAGATAATTTGACGGGATTTTCTCTCCGCCTCTGATGTCACGGCGCAGGTGTTTATGATATATACATCTGCTGCGACTAACTCACTAAAAGCGGTATAGCCCTTATCCCGCAAGCCGCCTATAAGTGAGTCGCATTCGTATTGGTTGACCTTGCAACCCAAATTGAATACCACAACTTTTCTGCTCATAGTTCACCCAGCGCAGACATTGTTAGGGTAAGAGCGGCTATTGCGGCGGTTTCTGAGCGCAATGTTCTCTTGCCTAAACTCACGCAAGTTATGCCCTCGTCTTTTGCTTGCTGTACTTCCTCGGCGGTGAATCCGCCCTCACTGCCAATATATATTGCGGCGTTTTTTCCCTTGTCTTTTTCGCCTATTGCATTGGCAATAGACCCCTCGCCTTGCTCCTCGTAGCATAGCAGTCTGTTTGCAATATTGTAAGAAAATGCTAGTGCATCATTAAAAGAAACGGTGTTGTGAAGTACAGGCAGACACGCCCGCCCACATTGTTTTGCCGCCTCACGAATAATGCGCTCTAAGCGCTCCTTGCTAACCTCTTTTATATTCGTACGCTCGGAAATAAACGGGCAAATATCTGTTGCGCCAAGCTCCACCGCCTTGCGCACAATAAAGTCAAACTCCTTGCACAGCCCTTGCAGTAATATAATTTGCCCTTGGGGTTCGGTGTTGTTTTCTTTTTTTTCAATCACTTGGGCGGTTAATCTGTCTTTATCTATCTGGGTAATCCGTGCCAAATAATCGTACCTATCGCCTGTTGCAACTATAATTAGGTATCCAACTTTGTGGCGGGTGGTCTTAACGGCATGATAAAACTCCTCTCCCTCTAGGGTAATAATATTATCTATTGGTGCAGGAGCAAAAAACCTCTTTATGTCCATTGTCTTTGTCCTTTAATCTTTGCTAAACATAAGCGCATTCCACTCACCCATTGCGGGGGCTTGCAGTAAAGTAAAAGCTTTTTCCTCAAAAGCGGTGATTACCGCTTGCTTTTTTTCGTGAATAATGCCAGAGGCAATCAACTTGCCTCCCTCTTTTATGTTTGAGGGTATGAGGGTTGCCAATCTTATTAAAATATCCCCCGTAAGATTTGCAAGCACAATATCGGATTTTTCTACCGTGTTTTCCACAAGGTCGCCCTTTTCGATTTTTACAAGCGCTTGCACACCGTTTAATACGGCATTTTCCTTAGCCGCCTGCACGGCAACACTATCTATATCGCACATATAAATGTCGCTAGCGCCCGCCTTTGCAGCCGCTATCCCTAACACTCCGCTACCCGTGCCAATATCTAGCACGCTCTTTTTATTAAAGTCGATATGCGACATAAGCTCAAGGCACAGTCTAGTAGATTCGTGTTCGCCCGTGCCAAAAGCCATAGATGGGTCTATTTTAATCTCTATTTTTCCTTCTTGATTTTTGTAGTCCTCCCACTCGGGCAGTACAACAAACCGCCCCGCCTCTATCCCCTTGTAATGCTCTTTCCAATTGCTTAGCCAATCAACAGGACGGTAGTCTTGGACCTCTATTTTTAGGCTGCCCATATCTATGCCACTTAATTTATCAAGCTCCGCTTTCAACTCCTCTAACTTTGAGTTTAATTCGGTTTGGGATACAAAAGCGCTAATTTTGGTTTCCCTATCTAATCTTTTGAATAAATCATTATTAATATAATCCCAGCGAATATCGCTTTTGAGAACATCTTGGATAACATTGGGGTCGTCAAATTTCACCCCCGATACACCTATTGCAAAAAAAGCGGCTGCTACATAGTCTGCGCCCTCTGCGGTTGTATTAACAATAATTTCTTTGTACATTTTTACAACCTTTTTAGTGTCTTTTCGTATTTTTCACGCTTTTCGTACTTGCCATCTTTAAGGACATCTTGTAAGCCTTGTAACTGCCGTTTTTGTTTGGACGATAGGTCTTTGGGGATATCTATAATTATCTTTACAAAGAGGTCGCCATATACATCTTTGCGCAAATGCTTTATTCCCTTGCCCTTTACCCTAATTATAGTTCCGTCTTGCGTTCCCTCGGGAATCGTTACTTTTACCGACTTGGTGAGGGTGGGAATTTCTAAGTTTGCCCCAAGTATTGCCTCCGTTACGGTGATTGGTAAATCCATTTTGAGGTTTACACCATCTCTTATAAACAAGATATGGGGCTGCACACGGAAAACTATGATAAGGTTGCCGTTAGCACCGTTGTTTGTGCCTGACGAACCTTCGTTTTGCATAGTTAGCATTTGGTTGTTGTCCACCCCTGCGGGTATTTTTACTTTTACTGTGCGCTGCGCCCTAACCCTGCTTCTGCCACGGCACTCCTTGCATTGCTCAACAATGATTTTCCCTGTGCCGTTGCACATATCACATATACGCTCATTTTGCATCATACCCAGCATTGTTCTTTGGTTAAAAACAACTCTGCCGCTGCCGCCGCACTTGGTACAAGTCTTGTAAGCCGTGCCGTCCTTTGCTCCCGTGCCTTTGCAGGGGGCGCATTTTTCCACCCGTGAATAAGTAACTTCCTTTTCTACGCCAAATGCCGCCTCTTCAAATGTGAGCTGCATCCCCACTTCTATGTCGTCGCCCGTCCTATCTGCCGTGCGCCTTGTGCCGCCGCCGGAAAATGCGCTGAATATATCGCTAAATATATCGCCAAAGCCACCAGAAAAGTTTGCGCTAAAACCGTCACTGCTAAAACCTTGAGGTCCGTTTTCGTTGCCGTATTGGTCGTAAGCCGCCTTTTTTTGCGGGTCGCTTAACACCTCGTATGCGTGCTGCACATCTTTAAACTTTTGCTCCGCATCCGCTTTTTCTTTATCGGATGCAGTTCCATATAAGTCGGGGTGGTATTTTTTAGCAAGATTGCGATATGCGGACTTTAATTCGTCCGCACTCGCATTTTTGTTTACTCCTAATGTCTTATAGTAGTCTGCTGCCATTTTGTCCTTTATTATTAATTGCTAAACAGCATTATATTTGTGGTTTTTATTGAATGTCGTCGGGGTTAACATTTATTGTTGTGCCGTCATCGTTGTCATCCTCCGGCATACCCTCTGCCCCGCCTTGCGTGTCTTGGTATAGCTTGGTGAATATGGGGTTGCTTATCCGACTAAGTTCCTCGGTGATTTCCTTTACCGTTTCGGCATCCTCTGCCTTTTCTAATTTTTCTTTTGCCTCTTTTGCCGCATTTTCTAGGGCTGTCTTGTCCTCTTCGGTTACTTTATCCGCATTTTCTAGCAGGAATTTATCTATGGCAAGTATGAGTTGCTCGGCGGTGTTTTTCATCTCGATAAGTTCACGCCTTTTTTTGTCTTCCTCGGCAAACTGCTCCGCCTCTTTTACTGCCTTGTCTATGTCGGCATCGGTGAGGTTTGTGCTTGCGGTTATCGTAATGTTAGCCGACTTGTTTGTACCCTTGTCCACCGCCGTTACCGATACTATGCCGTTGGCGTCAATGTCAAACGATACTTCTATTTGCGGCACGCCACGCATTGCGGGAGGAATTCCTGTAAGCTCAAAGCGCCCTAAGGTCTTGTTGTCTGCCGCCATAGCACGCTCGCCTTGCAACACATGGATGTCTACCGACGGTTGATTGTCTGCCGCTGTGGAGAATACTTGCGATTTTTTGGTGGGGATTGTAGTGTTTCTATCTATTAGTTTGGTGAACACACCGCCCAAAGTTTCTATACCCAATGAAAGCGGAGTTACATCAAGCAACAACACATCTTTAACATCGCCGCTAAGCACGCCCGCTTGAATTGCTGCGCCAAGCGCCACGCACTCATCGGGGTTGATGCCCTTGTAAGGCTCTTTGCCCGTTATGCTCTTTACCGTATCTGCCACGGCGGGAATGCGGGTAGAGCCGCCTACCAATACCACTTTGTCTATGTCGCTTGCCTTTAGCTTTGCGTCTTTCAATGCTTGTATTGCGGGTGCAATCGTTGCCTTTACAAGGTGGGCTGTCATATCGTCAAACTTAGCCTTGGTTAAGTCCATATCAATATGGAGCGGTCCGTTAACTCCAACGGTAATAAAGGGTAAGTTTATATTTGTTTTGGTTACGCCCGAAAGTTCGATTTTTGCCTTTTCTGCCGCCTCTCGCACACGCTGAATAGCCATTTTGTCCTTATTGAGGTCAATGCCGTTGTTGTTTTTGAACTCGGCAACTATCCAATCCATAACCACCTTGTCGAAGTCGTCACCGCCCAAACGGGTATTGCCGTTGGTGGCAAGAACTTCAAATACTCCGTCGCCAAGCTCAAGGATAGATACATCGAATGTGCCGCCGCCTAAGTCGTATATCAGTATCTTTTGAGATTTGCTCTCGTCCTTATCCAAACCATATGCAAGCGCTGCGGCGGTTGGCTCGTTGATTATCCTAAGCACCTCCAGCCCTGCTATCTTGCCTGCGTCTTTGGTTGCCTGCCTTTGGCTATCGGAAAAATATGCGGGAACAGTGATAACCGCTTGGGTCACCTTTTGCCCCAAATATGCCTCGGCATCATTTTTTAACTTTGTTAGCAGCATTGCCGATATCTCTTGAGGGGTGTAATTTTTGCCGTCTATGTTAACCTTAAAGCCCGTACCCATCTCTCTCTTGATTGAGGCTACCGTTCTTTCGGGATTTACTACCGCTTGTCTTTTTGCAACTTGTCCCACAAGACGCTCGCCGTCCTTGGAAAAACCTACAACGGACGGTGTTGTGCGTCCGCCCTCGGCGTTGGGGATAACAACGGACTCGCCGCCCTCCATTACCGCCACGCAAGAATTAGTTGTACCTAAATCGATTCCTATTACTTTTGCCATTTATTCTTATCTCCTTTTTATATAATATTTATATGTATACTAAAGCGGGTATATATTACTTGCCCACCTTAACCATAGCGTATCTTATCACTTTGCCTGCACGAATGTAACCTTTTTGCAAAACTTCTACTATCAAACCGCTGCGCTCCTCGTCCTCTACCTGCATAATTGCATCGTGAAAGTCGGGATTGAAAGGTTTGTTCAAGCTCTCTACTTCCTCCACCTCGTGCTTGGATAGGAAGGATAGTATTTGTTTGTGTATTAGTCCCACACCTTCGGCAACGGCGGCATCTTTTATCATTGTTAGAGCCGTTTCTACCGTATCTACTATGGGGAGCATCCCCAAAATTATCTCATTGCCTCCGTCATAGCGTGCTTGCTTTACACTATCGTTGTTCCGCTTGCGGTAATTTTCAAACTCCGCTTGCACACGCTGGGCAAGCTCTTTGTACTCTTTTACTTTACTGTCGGCTATTTGCAGCAGCTTTTCTGCGTCCAAAACTTCCTCTGTATCACAAGGCGCTTGCTCCTCGCTGTTATTTAACACTTCTTCCCCTACCTTGTCATTATTTTTTTTCATCCTTGCCTCCTTGGGGTTTTATTATTGTATCCAATGCCTCGCCCACATAGGACAAAACAGACATAACCTTGGAATAGTCCATTCTCTCCGGACCGATAACGCCGGCATGACCTATCTCTTTGCCGTTTATCATATACTTTGCTGTCACTATGGCGCATTTGTCCATACCGCCTGTTTCGTCCTTGCCAATTTTAACACTAAATTCGATGTCGTTGGTGTCGCCGCCTATCAAACCTGCAATGTGCTTTCGGTCGTCTATTATCGAAAGGAAGTTTCTTGCCGATTCCACACTCGCCTCGGGATAGGTTAAAATTTTGTTCTCACCCTCTAAAATCACATCCTCGTCACAGCCCTCGCAATAGGACAAGAGCAGCGCTAGCACACTATTGATAAGCTCTCTAAAGTCATTAAGCTCCCGCTCCAAAACGGAGGGAATAGTTTTTAGGGCGGCAACGGTCTTGCCAGAAAAAACTTTGTTGATAAGGTTGTTTGCGTCTTGCAAAAATTTTTCGTCTTTATAATCCACATTGATAATTTTATCTCTAATAATACCGCTGTCGGTGATTATCACCACCAAAATAGACCTGCCGTCTAGACCAACCAGCTTGATATCTTTTATGGTAACATTATTAATATTTTTTAATACTAT
>JBAZCO010000038.1:0-13840 GCA_041654915.1 Clostridia bacterium
CAACAAACTGTGAGCGTATATTCCAAGTATCTGTTTCGCTTACCGACGGGAGCGTGTAGGTAACCGTTTCGCCGTAGTCATAAAGCCTATCCTCTGATGCGGAAACAAATTGAGGTGTATACTTGTTAATTAGGTCGGGGTTGGTTGTTTCATCAACAAACAACTGCACTTGGCTAGATACTTCTATCAACTTCCAAAACCTAATCTTATATATGGTATTTTCTGTTACTATTACATTAAGAATAACCTTGATGATGCGCCCCTCGGCATCTGTTATTGTTTCTACAACGATGGTGCCGTCATTTGAGGACTCTACATCTAGCCAATTGTTGGTAAATATACGGTTGCCGCTCTCGTCCACTTCGTCCAATGCCTCTTTCATAAGAATTGCATCAAACCTATAGTTGGCGCTTGGCTCAATCTCCACCCTTACAGATGCGTTAGCAATTGTTTGCAGAGAGTTGTTAGATAAGGTGCGGGAGTGGCCACCCACAAAATACTTTACCGTTCCACCCTCGTTAGAGCCTATCCCGCCTATTGATTCAAGCGAAAAACTCACATACAAGCGGTTGTCAAAGTAAGCGTGAATTTCTCTGTTTGCCGTGATTTCGTCACCACGGTCGGCAAGGTCTACTGCTGTCTTTTGTATAATGCCCGCTGGGTTGTAATCAATATAATAATAGGTGGCGGTTTGACTTTGGTTAAAGGTGGTTTGCCTGTCCATACCGTTTAGCACCAATGTTGCCCCGCAATAGATGCGGTAGGTGTAGGATGCGTTTTCCTCGTTGCCGTCCGTATCCGTAAGGACAATCGCACTTGCGGCAATATTGGGTTTTTGCTCGGGGGCAAACCTTGCTGTGGCGGTTATGCTTGCGTACCTTCTATAACGCATATCAAACCTATCCACGGTATAAGAACCGCTCATATACTTGTACTCGGGATGCACTTGTACCGTAATTTCGTACATACGGAATACAACCGCACGGAACTCTCGGTCGCCCCTCACTTGATAGTTAAGCACTCTGCCTTCCGAACTCAAGGTGATGCCGTCCACACCGTTTTGCACATATACCCATTCGCCGTTCTTTTTCTCTTGATAGCCGGTAAACTGATAGTTTCGGTCGGCTTGGGCGGATATGGATATTGTAAACCTTGCACGGGTAAAGTATTCGTACTTTGTGCCGTCGGCAGACATATTGCCCTCGTAAGAGGTTTCTAAGTTAAACACGGGCACGCCACCCATAAGCGGCACTGCGTCGTAGTCCATTCCTGTTTCGTAAATGTGGGAGTTAACCGTGCTGTAATGCTCGTCTATTTTGGTTGTGTATCTCACATATAGCGTTCTATTTGTGGGCGAATGGTAGTCCAACATATCAATAACAGCACCCGTAACTGTGAAAAACAGGGTGGGAGCGGTAAGATTGTTTGTCACGCCCGTCTGCGAAAAATCTATTGCCGTGTCAGGGTTGGTTTCCCTGTTTTGGAAGGTGATGCTAGTAATGCTATAACCCTCTGCCCTGTTTTGCGTGATGCCCGCATTTTGCAAGAATGTAATGCTGTTGTTGGGCAAAACTAAGGATAGCGTGGGGTCGGGATTACTGCTTGAAATATCCCTGCCATTTACATACATCTTAACTGCAAATGTGTTTCTAATAAATGTGGCATTTATCACTATTTCGCTTTTGCCGTTTACAAGTTGGTCGTTTATATTAAGAACATTTGCGCCGTAAGATGTGGAATACTTGTATACCAAGTTGCCCTCGTGCAACTCCTTTCTGTTGTCGGTAACCACCGTTCTCTCGTTTATCACAAGACTTTGCAGGCTGTAACCGTAGTTTGCTATATAGTTTAGTACCACATCGTCGTGGTGCGACACAAAGTTGTAGTGCGTGTTATCTGCCGCCCCACTGCCAATGATATTCATACTCACCGTATAGGTCTTTATTGTGTAGGTAACATTGACCGTCACATCGCCTGTGACATTTAAAATTGTAAAGGTAGAGTATCCGTTTACCGTATCAATAACCACTAAGTCTTGCGGACGGGATAGCATTACCACATCGTTTTGTGCGGCATCTTTCATAGTTATCCTAACCGTGGCTATGCGATAGCCGTTAACTGGCAAGAAGTACAGGGTGAGCCTGTCGTTATACCTTGCGCCCGCTGCGCCGCCGCCCGTTACAATGCCGCTCTCGTCTATGATATTAGCGCCCGCCGTAATGGGAGCGTTTGCCCGCAAAGACGAAAAATGCTTGCCCGGCAACTGTGACGCTTCATTTACCACCATACCCGTAGAGGATATGTGGGGGATGTCCTTAATATCAAATGTTTCGTTGTAGCCGCCAAGGAAAGTAACCGCATAAGGACGCCTTTCGTACAGGAATGTAACTTGGGTGTTGCGCCGTATATCGTTTAGCGTAAACTCCGCATACTCCCTGTTCCTTATTGCGTTAAAAATCTCGCTGTTGCTGTTGTCGTTAATTCTCAGCCCTGTTAGTATATAACCATTGTATACGGTGAGCGATATCACAGTGGGGTCGCCCCAATCCACCGTAGAGGGTGATGCCTTTGTCACACCGCCATACTCGTTATAATTAAAAGTGATATGGAATTGTTCTAAATTAAACGATACTTCCACATTAAGCTTGGTAGTGACTTCGGCATAGTAGTTAAATACTGCCTTGGGTGCGCTAATAGCTTGATATGAATTGTTAACATAAAAACTAGAAATAATATATCCGCTTTCGTACCCGTTTGCCTCGTTTTTGGGTGTGGTACGGAATACCAACCTCGTGCCGTAGGTTGCCAAAATATAATCTTCATAAATATCCACCCTGCCCGTTGTCGTGATTTCTGTGCGGTGGGTGTTTACAGCATCTCTTTCCCAAAGCATTATGCCGCCCTCGGTATATATACCTATTATACCTCCCGAATTGCCGCTAAAGGCAACTTCTTGGCGAATGATTGTGTATATTGCAACTATATCTATATCCGTCCTAATCTCACCATTAAAGCGGGAAGAACGCACAGAATTGATGCGGTCGATATCATTAACCCTAAATGATGTTAAGGTGTAGCCCGTGCCGGGGTTGACAAACAAAGTGTAGGTCAAGCCATATTCGTACTCCCCGTCCACCAACTGAACAGCGCTGCCGCTGCCCGCATAGGGGTTGGAGAAAACATAGTCTAATGAGCCGGTAGATGCAAACGGCGCACCCATTTGGTCGCTCACCGTACCGCTAGAGAATGAGAATAACTCCCTCTTAAACTCAAGCTGTATTGTAAGGTTGCCTCTTATATTAGCGTGAATATATTGTGATGACCTTGCCGCCTCGGTAGTGCCGTCTATGCGGGTAACTTGATTGCTCTCCTTGTTGTCTGGCGATACCCAAGTGATGATAAAGGCGGATACATAGTAGCCTTTGGAGCGTATGGGCGCAAACACAAAACGAAGGTCGCTGCCGTGTTCAATATCCGCATAGTATCCCTCGCCCTCGGGCAATCTGCCGTATATGGAGAAAGTTCCGTACTTAGAGGGGATATCGTCATAACGGCTAAAGTTCACACTGCCGTTGGATATCGTATAGCTTATCTCATAGCGGTTTACTGCATATACAACTTCTATGCTCAAGTTAGTGCTTACATTATGCACAGCGTAGTCCACCGTCCTGTTGTTGTTGGGTTGGGTGGGGTCTAGATGCCAATCCTCTATTAATACATTATTAATCCTTAAAGTTTCAATATGATACCCTGCCGTTGCCGTCATTCTTATCACAACGGTTTCGCCCGCAAACAGCCTAAGCGCTCTGCCGTCTGACATAAGCTCTGTTTCCGTACCCACCAAAGTAGTACCTCCGGCAGTTTGGGCTATCGTTGTGCGGTAAATGTTGGGGCTAAAGGTTACTGATATGTTTGTATGCCCTATAATTTCACGGGATAGCGTGCCGCTAATGTATCTTTGTATCTCACGGTTCATAGTGGGATTGCCAAGAGTGGCGGGATCAATGCTTGCACCGTTTATGTCAATAGACTCAATAAAGTGATTGTCGTTTGCCTCAATAACAAGACGGAAAAGTTCGCCATACTCAACTACTATTTCCCTTTCCACTTCGTTGTCCACCATACCGCCGTCATTAGTGGTTATCATAAGTTCGTATTTGCGAGGTGTGAATAACACAAATATTTGCAAGTCGGATATCGCCTCGCCTGCGGGAATCACATAATCTATTTGCCCGCTATTTATGCGTGCAAGGTCGTCGTTGCCACGGGGAATGGGGGTAGAATCTCCACCGCCAATCTCAAAAGAAGTAACTTCATAGCCTATTGCAGGGGCTAGGCGAACAATAATATCATTATCCCCATAATTAAATACAGATTTGCTTACCGTAACTATACCGTTTGCATTGTAGTTTACCGATATGTTAAATAGCCGCCTGTCAAACACCGCATGCACGCTAACATCAGCGTCAATGTTGGTAAGAATATATTCGTTGCCCGTATACTCGGTCTTTTCGCCGTTTATTACAAGATATTTTAAAATAAACTCATCGGACAATGGCTCAAACTTCAGCGTTGCATCATGGCCGTGCGGCACACGACGGAAATGCACGGGGTCAATCGGCTGGGTTTCGCTGGTTTCCGATACCAAAAGACTGCCCATTGATGCGTCAAAGGTTAAATCGATATCATATATGGACTTGTTATCCTGCTCGCCCAAAATATCCCGAACAGGAATGAATATTTCTATATCCTCATAAAAACCAACCACGCTCAATTCGTATTGATTGAATACCGTGGTTGTGGTAAGTTCCATATAGAACATACCCGTATCCCACACAGGCAGGCGGGACACCACTCCCAATATGATAATATCATCTTTATAAAGAGTCTTGCCGTTTGCAAGGTCTATGGTGAGCTTGTAAGTTTCGTTGTATTGCACATAGTTGGAATCACTGTGCGCCATACTGTCGCCCTGATTGGCAAAATAATACTTGATGTTGTATGTAAGACTTTCGGTTGTCACGGTGATTGTGTGGTCGCCGCTCACATTATCTAAAGTAATGTTGTGGAAACTCGCATTAAATGCTATGTCCTCGGGAACACCATTGATTTCTACCGATGTCAGTTTGTAGCCGTCGGTCGCACGAATAACAAAGTATTCGTTGGATGACGCCTCACGGACAAGCGACTTAGGCAGTTCGGACTCGGTGGTAATATCGTTCTCGGTATACTCTAGTATCGTGTTTGCGCCGGAGAAAGTCAAAGTGAAACTTTTGCGTTTGAACTCTACGGTGATATCCTTGTCCTCTCTCACCCCTTCTAGCGTGATGATTTGCTGTGCATTATGCTCGGTGTAGGCAACGAGTTGCCCGTTGTTTACCACATACCCCGATACATAATAGTTTGCCGTTGTACTTGCGCTAAAAGCAATACTTCCGCCATAGTTTACCGTGGCGGTTTCGGACGGCAGGTTGTTAACCATAGTATAAGCCTCGCCAAAGCCGTGCGTGCCTATAGTAACATTATAATAAAGTCTTGCAAACTCCGCCTCAATCTCTAGGTCGCTGGACATTCTTCTCATTGTTAGGAGATAGGATGTCACCCTCTCATCATTAAAGGGTGCGCCGCTAACCACTCCCCGCCCCATAACCATAACATTATCTGTTCTGTAATTGGTGGAGAATGAATAGGGGTCTACCGCCGTGCCGTTTATGCGGATAGCTTTAATAAAATAGCCTTCGCTTGCTTGCACTTCAAACATAGGTTCGTCGGCAACGGTGTACGGCTGCTGGGTTTTTGCAGTAACCACCCCATGCCCGGGAGTATGGTTGTATATCTGCGCTATGTACTCAAACCGCCCATAAGATATCTCCACATCCACCCTGCGCCCAATGTTTTCCAGCACTAGTGTATATGCAGTGGTTCTTGAAGGCAGTGCAGATATTGCAACATCGTTAACCTTAACAGAGGCAATATAATAGCCCACCCTTGCTTGAATCCAAATATGCTTGCTTATGCTGTCGTTGACTTTGGAGAAAATAGTAACATCATTTTTTGCCTCGGTTATCAGCTCTTGCTCAACAAGCACTTGGTAAGAGATTGTACCCGAATCCACTTGAGAGTCCGTACCGTTTCTTACAATTAAGTCATACTCGCTAAGACGGAATACCGCTTTTATGTGATAATCGTCATTGATAATCTCATTTACACCTATTGTAATCGTGTAGCTTAATACGCCCGGCAAGTCGTATCTTTCGGTATGATTGCCCTTGGTAACTTCTACCGCAAGCAGAGCATAGCCTGCATCTGCGTTAAAATCAATAGCGTAATCTTTTATAACATCTAACTTATAAATGCCTGTAATTCCCACTCCCATTTCCGGCGCAGCACTTTCCTCACGCACCTTGAGCGTTCCCGAACCCTCTACTGATACGGAAAGATTTTTTTGATTTACTTTAAATACGGGGAATATTTCGGTAAACCTTTTTTCTATTTTGTAAGTTTTATCTATTGCACGGTCGCTTATGATATCGGCATCACTGCCACGCTCACCCAAATACCAACCGGTAAATGTGTAGTTTGCCCGCTCGGGAATCACCGACGGGAACAGCGTGTCGCCCTCGCCTGCAAGCGAATCTTGGTAGTATACCCAAACAGAAATATCCGACGGCATATTCTCGCTTTCGCCACGGTAGAATATTACCTCGTACTTTTCCTTTTCCCAATAGGCAATAAGGTCGGCGGGTTGGTCAAATGAATGACTGTTTTTGATAAGCACAGGCAAGCCGTTTTCGTCCACAGCGCCGTTTCTCACATACCAACCTTTGAATGAGTATCCTAATATTTCGTTTAGTTCTATTGCATCAAAAAGTGCATCTGGCTCATCATCCACCTCAAAAAATTCACCCAAAGTTACCCCAACAGGTATTTCAACCGTGGGATAGGATGCGGTGGACATACTTGTAAATGTAACTATGCTGTTGTTGTATACATAGTTGGCTTTTATGCGAATATCGTCCGTATAAGATGTGGGGGTAAAGGTGAGAACATACTCGTCACTCGCCCCCGTCCTGCTTGTGGAGAAAGGTACAGCATTGTTTGCCTGCCCTATCTCTATGAGCGCAGCAGAGCCTTCCCGCTCTAGGAACAGCCATTCCCCTTGATAATTTAATATATTCCAACCGACAAAAGTCCTGTCGGGATTGGCGATTACACGAATTACCGCCTCCTCATTCTTGGGATAGTAGTCCATAACATCCCGCCCTGTGCCAAGGGGAGTACCCTCTATGCCCAAAGTATGTTCAAGCACGACATCGGCGGCATACTTTTCGTATATCGGCTTGATTATCATATCGCTTGTGATATTGTTGAGTTGTTCGGTGGTGATATCCCACCCCATAAATCTATGCCCGTACTTTTGCATACCCCGCTCGGTGGGAACATGCTGATAGCTTGCCGCAGAACCTCCGTGTGAGATTAGACGCTCCCTGCCCGTCGTGCCGTCGGCATATTCAAAAACTACCGTATAAACTTTGCGTACAAATACCGCTCTTACATCCTTATCGGAGGAAACTTGCATATCCCTCCGCTCTGCGCTAAGCACTCCGTCATTCCAATAATCAAAACGATAACCTTCGTCGGGGATTGCCCTAACGGTACTGCCATTATGTCCGGCAATCACCTTTTGGTCGGTAACGCCCTCTATGCGTCCGCCGTTGCTGGCTGTGTAACGCAAGCGCATCTCGGTGGGCAACACTTGATACTCTACTTTTTGCACAAACCCGCCAAAGTTGAGAACAACATTGGACAGTCTGCCCGGCTCGGAAATTTCTAGCCCTGTCACCAACAGTTCGGACAAACTCTTTACTTCCTCGGTATTGTCGCTGTACTTGATTGTAACAAACACATTGGTAACATCTGCATTTACGCCAATCATTGCATTGTCGTTGGGAACAATGGCAACAACTTCCCTCTTTTCGTAAGGCACATTTTCTGCAAGATAGGGAAGCGCAATAACAGCAGATATGATAAGCAACGCTGCAACTGCGGATACCACAATGATACCAAGACTTCTCTTCCCGCCCTTGCGGTAAGCAGAGTTTATTTTATTTATTAAACCGGGTTTCATAGACATTTCTCCTTATAAGGGAATGCGCACGCATTTATTAAAAATCAGATATATATATTATTACATAGCCATTATATAAGAGAAACGAAAACGGAGCAACTGATTTTACTAAAAAAATACCTAAGGTTTTCTCCTTCACCTACTAAAATACGGCTTGACACCAAGAGAACACCTTTTGTTCACAAAAACTTCACATTGAACTTAAAATTTTATTTTAAGGGTCTATCCCATTTATTTTTTACAATCTGCTTGGCTCTCGCAATGCAAAGTGCGTTGCCGGGAACATCTTGAGTGACGGTGCTTCCTGCTGCAATGTATGCGCCGTCCTCTATTTGCAGCGGAGCAACAAGATTGGTATTGCATCCAATAAAAACATCCTTACCAACAATTACACTGCGTTTAACTTTGCCGTCAAAATTAGCAAAAATAGCGCCGCAGCCCACATTGGTATTCTCTCCCACATAGGAGTCGCCAATATAAGCTAAATGCGCCGCCTTAACATCGTCTTCAAGCGTAGAATTTTTTACTTCTACAAAGTCGCCCACCCTGCAATTGTTGCCGATAATTGCGCCCTTTCTTAAACAAGCAAAAGGTCCTAGCGTGCATTTTTTCCCAATCTTAGATGCTATCGCATAAACCGCCCTAAGGTCGCTTTCATCACCAATTACCGTGTCCTCAAGGTCGCAATAAGAATAGATAATCACCCTCTCGCCAATAACGGTCTTGCCTTTAATATGCACCATTGGATAAATCTCTGTACCCCTGCCGATTATTACACTGTCATCTATATGCACGGAAAACGGGTCGTGAAAGATAACGCCGCCTTTGAGATGTCTTTCAATAATTTCATATTTTCGCTGCATCATTATATCTTTTAGGGATTCCAAACTTTCAACTTTTGTTACCGTAAATGGCAACTTTGAGCTAAGCTCCCCATCTTGTGCGCCTGCTTTTTTTATATATCCCGCCCCTATTCGATAGCCGCTTGCAAGCCCCTCTAGGATATTCTCGCTAAGCTTATCAAGATGCCGCAGGGTAACCAAAGGGGTATCGGAATATATCAGTGCTACCACCCTGCCAACCGTTTGCTCAACCTCCTCGGGAGAGGAAACAAGATGCGCTTCTTTCCCCAACATATGACGGGCAAGCTTGCCAAACGGTATGCCGCATATATCAACATTGTCATATAAGGTAGATTTTTCCACAAGGTAAACAGTTGGTTTTTCCATTTTTATATCCTCGCTAAAATATAATTTTTTATCTCTGCTGCAAGGTGCGCCGCCCGCTCCCGTGAGGGAGCTTCTACCATTATCCTTATTCGTGGCTCTGTGCCGCTCACCCGTACCACTGTGCGCAAATTGGGTGTTTTCGTAATAGTTTTAAGATATCCGTCTATTTCTTTGTTATTCCTAAATTCTACAATCTTTGACGGAACAGTAATAATATCATCTGATACTTGAGGATATTCTTGAATATCGTCCAATGCAAGCAGCCCTCTTTTTTTGTCTATTTCCGCAATGAGAATAGAGGACAGCAGCCCGTCACCCGTGTTTTGATAGTCGGTAAATATTAAATGTCCGCTTGCCTCGCCCCCTAGACAACAGTTATGCTTTTTCATCTCCATTGCCACATTCTTATCCCCCACGCTTGCCCTAATAAACCGTATTCCCCGCCGCAAAAAAGCTTGCTCTGCGCCAAGATTAGTCATAACCGTACCCACCGCAGCGGCAACCCTAAGCATTCCCCGCTCTTGAAAATAGCGTGCCGCCGCATATAGCAAGCGGTCGCCGTCCAATAGCTTGCCGTCCTTTACCGCCATAACTCGGTCGCCGTCACCGTCATAGGTAAAGCCTATATCATATTCACCTTGGGCCATTGCATTTATTAGTGTATCGGGGTAGGCTGCGCCACAGTTTTCGTTAATGCGCCGCCCGTTCACTTCATCATTTATCACGCTAACTTGTGCGCCAAGCTCGCTAAACATAAAGGGGGCAACCCTTGCCGCCGCCCCGTTGGCGGTATCCAAAAGCACTCTAAGCCCCTTTATATCGGGGTTGAGTGCGCATTTAATATGCTGCAAATATCCGCTAACCGCATCCGCTAACTCCCGTATACCCGCTTGCGCCGCTTGCTGCCTTTTATCCGTTTGATGTCCGCAACTTTCTCTTTTTTCGGCTTTACTGCTCCCATAATCGTTTATTAGGGATTCCAAACAGCGCTCTGCGTCCTCTGTGAGCTTTGCCCCCTCGGGAGAAAAAAACTTAATACCGTTATATTCTGATGGGTTGTGGGATGCGGTTATCATTATTCCGTATTGAGCGCCGCTTATTCTCGTGTGATACGCAAGAACAGGCGTGGGTATGATTCCTGCAAAAACTATATTTACTCCCCGCCTCGTCAAGCCGTCTGCCAAAAGCGCCTCTATCCGCTCCCCCGACACTCTTGTATCCCTTGCAATGATGATTTTGCTGCTATTTGACGCCGCCGCATAGGCAATACTATCGACAAATTCGGGTGTAAACATTTCTGCCCGCCCTCTTATGCCGTCCGTTCCAAAATATTTCATTTTCCTCCTATAAGTTGCGGTATATATCGGGCACCATTTCAAAAATTACTTTTTCCGCCTTGAGCTTGTTTCCGTCATCCGCTGCCTGTTTAAGCTTGGTGAGCGTATTGCGCAACTTTTGCTTATTTACTGGCTCTAGGCGGCAAACAAATATTCCCTCGTGGGTGGTTACATCCACATCCTCGTCACTAAAGCGCAACTCTTCAAACAACTTTTCGCCCGAACGCAACCCCGTTATTTCTATCTTTATATCCCTGTTTGGCTCAAGTCCGCTAAGCTTGATTAGGTCGGATGCAAGGTCATAAATATATACAGGCTCGCCCATATCCAGTACAAACACTTCCCCGCCCTTTGCTAGAGCTCCCGCCTGCATTACCAAGCGCACCGCCTCGGGTATCGTCATAAAATAGCGTTTCATCTCACGGTGGGTGACTGTGACAGGACCGCCAGAATTTATCTGTTTGATAAATGTGGGTATCACGCTCCCGCTTGAGCCTAGCACATTGCCAAACCGCACAGCGGCATATACCGTGCCATTGGACACGCTTGCCTTATTTTCCACCAACAATTCCGCCATACGCTTGGATGCGCCCATAATATTGGCGGGATTGACTGCCTTGTCGGTTGAGATGAGTATGAACTTCTCCACCCCGCTTTCGGCACATTGGTCTATCACATTTTGTGTACCGAATATATTGTTCTTTACTGCCTCGTCGCCGTTTATCTCCATCATAGGCACATGCTTGTATGCGGCGGCATGAAAAACAATTTGCGGCTTTACCTCGTCCATAACACTGCGCAGTTTTTCTCTATCCTTTACAGTACCCACTATCAAAGAGTATTTATCGCCAGAGTAACTCTTTTTAAACTCCTCATTTATTTCAAACATACCATTTTCGTGGTGGTCGAATATGATGAGTTTTTTTGCGCCGTATTGCAACGCTTGGCGGCAAAGCTCACTTCCTATTGAACCTGCCCCTCCCGTTACCATAACAATCTTATCTTTTATAAAGTTATCTAAAAGAGCCCTGTCTATTTTATGCTCTCTGCGCCGCAAAAGGTCCTCGATATTCACATTTTTTAGCGAAACCGCCTCGGAGCTTAACGCATCCTCTGCGCCTGTGATGCCTGCAACCGCCTTAACAGTTGCGTTGTGACGGCGGCACTCCTCGTAAATCTTTCGCATTTCCTCACGGTTGATTTTGGTAATCGCTATTGCTATCGTGGTTGCCTTATACTTATTCATCGTTTCTCGGATATTATCCCTGCCGCCAACCACTCTGATGCCCGACACCACGCTGCCACGCTTTGACGCATCATCGTCAAGAATAGCAACAGGGTTATAACCCTCGTCGGGGTTGCCGATAAATCTTTTAATTAGCGCCGCACCCGTGTACCCTGCGCCGTAAACAATGATATTTTCGGGAGGAACTATTTTCTTATTGCCAAAAGTGCGCACAAGCGCCGCTGTTAGCGGCTTGTAAAACCTTAACAGCATTGATGCGGATAGGCTAAAATAAATATACAAAATCATTATGGTAATGCTCATAGGCAGCCCTTCGCTCATTGAAGTATCAATGATAATGAGGGTGACGAAAGTAGCGCAAAACGCACCTATAACATTTAGCATCTCGGATATCCCCGCATAGCGCCAAACAACACGGTAAGAGCGGAAAACTGTTAACCATACAATCGTCACGCTCACTGCTATTATCCCCTCGATGTATTGGGATTTCCATTCAAACTTTGCGCCGTTCCTGCCCAAAACATAAGCAAGCACATAGGCAACCGCATACACCAAAATATCCTTAGCCAAAGTGAGTAAGGACGAATATCTTATACTTGCTTTCTTTTTCTTTTCTTCCATAGTAACCTTTAAAGCGCCAAGCTTATGTTGCTCTATTTAGCAGCATCCTTTGCAAGTTGTTTTATTGTCGCTATAACGGCTGTGCCGTTAATTTCGCTTGCCCTTTGGGCAAAGCGTTTGTATATTTCCTCGCCGCCGTCGCCTCCGCTATCAGATATCACCCTAATTATGCCTATCTTGACGCCGGACATATAGGCAACTTGCGCCACCGCCGCACTTTCCATATCGCATGCAGAGGCATCAAATGCGCTAACAATATCCGTTGCATCAGTGTCAGATGCGATAAATTGGTCGCCGGTAGCTATTGTTCCTATCTTTGCAAGCGGTAGCGATTTTTTAAGAATCTCATTTATATCCTCGGATGTGTCTATATACACCCGATTTATCCCCGATATATATCCCCGCTCGTCACCAAGCGGAGCAGTGGACATATCGTGCTGTACCGCCTTATCGGCAATTAGCACATCAAAGAGTCCTAACCTGCCAAGCCCGCCCGCTATACCCGTGGAGATGATTGCAAAGGGCTTATACAGCTCTATCAACACTGCGCTTGCAAAGGCGGCATTAACCTTGCCCACCCCCGAAAGGGTGACGGCAACGGTTATTCCGTCTATTTTTCCCTCGTAAAAAGTATGGTAGCCACGCTTTACAATTTTAAGATTTTGGAGGCGGGATGATATCGCCTCCGCCTCTATCTGCATTGCGGCTACAATGCCTATCGTTATATTTTGCATTTCCTTAAGTTTTATCACCTAGTCGCTATATTATTTATTTTATTTAAGGAGCGGTATGGGTAATCACGGTGATTTTGCCTGCGGATATACCGCCTGCACCCAATACCATATTATCAGTTACAATACCGCTTTCATCTGTTTCCGCCGTGCCGACTTTGCCCAACTTGCTAATAAGTTCTGCAAATGCCTTGCCTACGACTGCGTCCATCTGTCCGTCCTCACCCTCCTCATTCTCGTTAGCAAGTACCTTAATTATCGCCGCTGTTAAGGGGGAGTCGTCCATACCGTTTATTGATATGCCATCCGGAGATGTGGTTAGTGCGCCCTCGCTATCTGCGGCCACAATGCTGTAAGAAGTGAAGTAAACCTTATCGGGCAGCATATTAATCACAAAGTCTGGTACAGCGCCACCCACTTCCTTCTTGATGTCCTCTTTAGCGCCAAAAATCTCTGCGGAAAAAATAATTTTCAAACGATAGTTAGAATCTTGTTTTAAAATACTCACTTGTTCTATGGCAGCGCCTATTTCTTGCAAGTGTGCCTCG
>JBAZCO010000039.1:0-13436 GCA_041654915.1 Clostridia bacterium
TGAAAAGGCGACATAAGAAACACACGCTTTTTTCTCGTCTTATAGCTGACAACCTGTATTATTACCGACACACTGCTAACGACAAACATTATGCCAATCAGCACGCTTATCAAGGGATTTTTTACAAACAACGCTACCGCCGCCGCCGCTCCGCCCAGCGCTAGCGAGCCTGTGTCGCCCATAAAAAACTTTGCCTTGTAACTGTTGTACCAAAGAAAAGACATCAATGCCCCTATTAGCGATGTGGTGAACACGGCAAGCCCTTGCAGTTCGTTTTGATAAAGCACATCCCCTTTTTGCACCGTGTCGGCAAGAGCAAACAAGATTATTACCGAAAAGGCGGCAAAATATATCGTATTGGTTGTGCCTGCAAGTCCGTCCAAGCCGTCGGTAAGGTTTACCGAATTGGTCATTGCCAAAAAGACAAATGCGGCAAACGGTATATACCACACTCCCAAATCCCAACCGCCGCCCGTGATTGGCAACATTATCACCGTGCCTATATATTGACTTTTGGCGCAATATATGGCGGCAAGAATCGCTACGGATACTTGCGAAATTATCTTTTGATATGCCCTCAAACCCATATTTCGCTTGAGGCGAATTTTTATTAAATCATCTAAAAATCCAATTGTGCCATACCCTGCAAAAATGATGAGAATAACCACTGTCATTGAGCTTTTATAGCCGCCAAAGATAAGCACCGATATTATCGTTGCCAAAATGAATACAAGCCCTCCTGTGGTTGGCACTCCCTGTTTTACCGAATGTTGCCCCACATAGGAAAGTATTGTTTGCGACACGCTATATCGGGCGGACACACGCAAAAAGGTGGGCGCAATTAACATTCCGATAAAAAAAGCGGCAAGAAGCGCCGTTAGCGCCACCCAATGGCTCATAGATTATATCTCCTAAAAATTTCCTCAACTACTTTTTTGTCCGAATAAGGTCTTTTTATACCGCACTCCTCCATATATTCCTCTCCGCCCTTGCCGGCAATCACAACTAAATCCTCGGGTTTGGCAAGGAGAAGAGCATAGGTTATTGCGCTCTCCCGCTCGGTGATTTTTATGTATTCACCGTTGATTTCACGGTGACCCTGCTCAATTTGAGAGATGATATTATCAGGCTCTTCTGAGCGGCTGTTATCCGATGTTAATATGCTAAAGTCTGCATACTTTGCAGAAACAGTTCCCATTATTCCCCTCTTTTTTGGGTCACGGTCGCCCCCGCAGCCAAAGACTGCGATAAGTTTGCCGCTGCACAACTTTCTTGCGGCGATTAGCAGGTTTTTCAAGCCTTCGGGCGTATGGGCAAAGTCTATAATAACTTTCCTTTTTGACTGAAGAATATTAAATCGTCCCTCGGGAGGCTGCATTTTGCTAAAAGCTTTGCAAATGTCCTCAGCACTCACTGACAACGCACACACCGCAGCAGATGCAGATAGCGCATTGTACAAGTTAAACTCCCCCACAAAATTTGTCTTTAGCTCAAATATCTCATCGCAACAGTTCACTATGCAAGAAGTGGATTGTTTGCCGTATACAATATCGATTGCAAAGGTGTCGCTTGGCGAATTGAGAGCATAGCTTGTGAGAAGCACCTTGCTTTCTTGAATTATTTCCAGCCCCAACTTGTCATCCGCATTGACAACGGCATAGCCCGTTTTTTCGGGAGAAAAAAATGATTTTTTTACATTAGCGTACTCCTCCATGGACGCAAAAAAGTCCAAATGGTCTTGCGAAAAATTGGTAAATACTGTAACATCGGCAAATAGCCCCGCCGTCTTTTTATAATGAATGCCGTGTGCGCTAAGCTCATATACAAGATACTCCACCCCCGCCTTTTGGCTTTCGCTTATTATTTTGTGCAAGGGTATTGGGTCGGGCGTTGTTAAGTCACAGTCAACCCTGTTTCCGTTAATATATGCTCCCAAAGTACCTATTAATGTTACCCTTTTTCCCGAATGCTTGAGAATTTCTGCTATCATATATGCGGTGGTAGTCTTGCCGTTTGTACCAACTACGGCAATTTTTTTCATACCCTTATATGCTTGCTTATAAAAGTTTCCCGCCGCAAGCGCCGCCGCAAGGCGAATATCGCTTGTTTGTGCAAAGGGTATGTTTTCACTTAAATTGCTCTGCGTTAGCACAACCGCCGCCCCCCGTTTTATTGCATCGTTTACATAATTGTTGCCGTCCTCCCGCTCTCCTTTTATCGCTAAAAATAGACTGTTTTTTCCCACTTCTCGGGAGTTGTCCGTTATACTTTCAATTTCTGTTTCTTCGTCTGCGTTTAAGTGTGTGATTGGTATCCCTTGCAATATTTCTTTCAAGCGCATTTGTCGTCCTCCCGTTTTTTAAGGCTTGGGGTTGTTTGGGTTATGTTAGTCTTTAAATTTTATTCAAGATTTATCAACGCTATTACATCTTCTGTAACCATGCTGCCAGGGGCAGGGAGTTGGCTATTGACAATGCTCCCTTCGCCTGCGGTTTCATAAAAAATATTCTTTCCCCTCAAAATTCTTGCCGCCTCTATCACGGTTAAACCCCTAATATCCGGCATCGCAAACTCCTCTTTTTTCACATATGCTGACGGAGCTATGCCCTTGTAAGCAAATATCTTTGCAAATACATCGCCAATATACGGTGCGGCTACCAGACTGCCATAATATGCCCCCTGTGGCTCATCCACGATTATCATAGCTATATACTCGGGCTTGTCCGCAGGAGCAAACCCCACAAATGTTGACACATATTTCCCCCTTGCTATTATGCCATTTTCGTACTTTTGGGCTGTTCCCGTCTTGCCGCCTATCCTATATCCCGCCACGCCGGCGCTTTTTCCTCCTCCTTGTGTTACAACGCCCTCTAGTATCTCTCGCATATCACTGCTTGTCTTTTCACTTATCACACCCGATTTTAATGTAGGGGAATTTTTATATATTATTTCCCCGCTTGATGAAACAGCTCGGTCCACCACATATGGGGTTACCATTACTCCTCCGTTTAAAACCGCCGCCGCCGCACGCACAAGTTCAATTGGAGTTACCGCTATCGCCTGTCCAAATCCTATTCTGGCTAAGTCCACACTCTTTACGCTCGCTAGCGGAATACTTAACCCCGATGCCTCTCCCGCAATATCTATCCCCGTCCTTGTCATTATTCCAAAGTCATAGAGTTTCTCGTAAAAAGTTTCCGACCCTATCTTTAATGCGGTATTCATAAATAGAATATTACAAGACTTATGCACTCCTTCGTCAAAACTCAAACTGCCGTGACCTGTAGTTTTCCAACACTTTATTCTTTGCCCGTCCACAATATGGTAGCCGGGACAAAAAAAGCGATAATCTCTTGAAACTGCTCCTGTGTCCAAACCAATAGCCGCCGTAAGTATTTTAAAAGTAGAACCCGGCTCAAAAACATTGCTTACAAGGCTGGATTTACTATGCGAAAACAGCTTAGCAACATCATCTCTTGGGACATTGTTCAAGTCAAAAGACGGCGCTTCTGCCATTGCCAACACCTCGCCCGTGTTGATATTCATAACAACAACGCTCACGCTCTTTGCGTTGTGTTTGGCTTTTGCCTCGGCTACCGCACTTTCGGCAAAAGCTTGTATATTATAATCCAATGTCAAATAGATATCATTGCCCGCCACACCTGCTACATATCTTGTTACATTACTTTTTAGCTCCCGTCCAACCAAATCGGTTTCGGTTAAAATATATCCGTTTACGCTCTTGAGATAGTCATTATAGCGCATCTCTATACCCGCTTGTCCGTTGCTGTCAAAGTTAGTAAAGCCCAATACCTGTGTCATAAAATCTCCATACGGATACACCCTTTCTATATTTTGCGAATAATATATGCCGCTAGCCTCGCTCTCTAGCAACGCAAGCATAGCCTCCTTTTCCACACCCTTAACTATTGTCATCTCCGAGCGGCGGGACTGCACCTTGCCAAGCACTGTTTGGTAGTCAAGCTCTAACACCTCACTTAGCGCTGCCGCTGTTTCTTGTTTATTCTTTACCGCATTGGGGCGAACATAAACCGTATATACAGTGCGGCTATCGGCAAGCAAAACCCCGTTAATATCATAAATATGCCCCCGCTCTGCCTCTAACGGCACATCACGCATCCATTGGTCTAGCGCACGAGCCATAAGTTCATCTGACTTTACAGCCTCAATATATATAAGTCTGCCGATAAGGGCGGCAAACAAAAAGGCTACCAGCACAATTATCGCTGATAACCTTTTCCTTTGTTGATAGTTTGTAAATTTGCTAATTTTACATCATTCTCCTTTAGCCGTTATTGACGACATCAAGCAGTTTGTCAAACCAGTTGGTTTCGCCTTGCGGCTCCTCAATGACTAACGCATCCACTTTATCTTGACTTCCTCGTACGCTTGCGTCCACCACATCGGGTACAACACTGCCGTTTACCACCAATATAATAGATGCGATAACCGCCACGGCAAGAACATAAAACGCAATAAAAATTTTGCCTGATTTTGAAAGTTTTTTGTTGGGCTTTACCGCTCTTGCAGATTTTTTAGTTTCTGTTTTAAGCTTGCGCCCCTTTTCCGCCTCAAACCTCTCGGCATAAAACTCCTCTTTTGTGAGCAGTTTTTGCGGTGAAGTTCTGTGCAGCTGCGCCTTGATATACTCGGAATAATCTACATAAGAACCTAAGGGTTTAGCCTCCTCTTTTTCGCAAATTGGTTGCCCAAAGTAGTTATAGTTTGCAGCAAGAGCATTCTCCATTGTCATACAGCTGGTAGGTCTTTCTGGGAGAATCGGCTCGTCCTCGATAGCGCAAGTGCCGCAAAAATAATTACTGCGCTTTTCATTTTTTTGTTTTTGCTCCATAAAGATATCGTAATCGGTTAGAGCCGAATCTCGTCCGACTCTGTCGAATACCCGATTCTTTGCGCCTGCCGCCACATCTCGTCTTAGCGTTACCATATTGTCCGTCCTCCTTTTTAGAGTAATTTAAATTTTTTCTATAACTCTAAGCTTGGCGCTTTCTGCCCGCTTGTTATATTCTAGTTCTTCTTTGCCTGCGATAATAGGCTTTTTTGTGAGTATCTTTACTTCCCTTTGCTTGCCGCATATGCATATGGGGTGCTTTGCTTTGTCGCACAAGCAGTCACTTTCAAGTTCTCGAAAACAGTTTTTTATTATTCTGTCCTCAAGGGAATGGAATGTGATTACCGCCATTCGTCCGCCCGCCTTTAGTCGTCTTGCCATACTCATTACCGCTTGGTACAGCCCGTCCAACTCCCCATTGACCTCTATCCTCACCGCTTGAAACACCCTCTTTGCAGGATGCCCCAATTGGTAACTTTTGGGGTAGTTGCTCTTTACTAAATCGGCAAGCTCGAAAGTGGTTGATATGTGCCTATCCCGCCTTGTGGAAACTATTGCTGCCGCTATCCGCCTTGCGTATCGTTCCTCGCCATACTCAAAAAAGATTTTTACAAGCTCTTTTTCACTGTAATTATTAATCACATCGTATGCGCTAAGTACGCCTTGCTCATCCATACGCATATCCAAAGGCGCATCTTTAGAGTAAGCAAATCCCCTCTCGGGCGTATCAATCTGATGAGAGCTTACTCCCAAATCAAGAAGAATGCCGTCCAGTAAAGATATTTTTAGTAAGTCAAGGTGCGAAAGAATATTTTTGTAGTCATCTTGTATGTAAGTAACTTTGTCGCCATAGGCGTCTAGCATCTGTTTTGCATTATCTATGGCACGAATATCTAGGTCGTTTGCTATCAGTCTGCCCGTTTCAAGTCTTTTGAGAATCCCTTCCGAATGTCCTGCGCCGCCAAGTGTTCCGTCCAAATAGATTCCGTCTTTTTTTATTGCAAGCGCATCAAGAGTTTCTCTGTATAATACGGGTATGTGGCGGTACTCTATCATATGTCGTATTTTTTCAGCCCGTCTAGAGCCGCATCCACACTTTCTACCGAACAAATATTTTGAGCGTCAAACTTCTCGCCGCTCCATATTTCTATGCGCTCATTTACACCAATAAATACCACACGCCTATCAATGCCAGCGCATTTTTTTAGATTAGCGGGCAAAACAAATCTGCCTTGCTTGTCCTCCTCGGGAGTTTCAACGGTTGCCATAATCGCACGCACAGCCGCTTGCCCTTCTAGGTCGGAAAGAGGTATCTTTTTGAAAGGTTCAGTAAAATCATTGAAGTCTTGCTCCGCCATTGCAAACAAACAGCCGCCTGTGCCTTGAAATATGAAATACCGCTTACCCAAATGGTTGCGGAACTTCGCCGGCATACGCATTCTGTTCTTATCATCAAGCTGCAATGTGTGCAAACCGTAAAACGACATCAGTTTCCTCCTATGATTTATAACTAAATTATACCATAGGGTTTCCACTTATGTCCATTTATATAAAATTTAAAGGAATATTTAAGTTGTTTTAGGGATAGTTTTCCACCAACCGCTGATTTTTTGTTATAATTACATCACCATGACTAAACATCTGTTCATATTTTGTTCAAATATATTATTTCTGCAAGTTGGTGTTCAAGTATGTCGCAAGAGGTTAAATAGTAAGGAATGCCGCCCTTGATATGCCTCTGTTTTGCCTTAGAAGTTGTGCCGTGAATATGCCCATAAACAACAGCGTCGGCACTATGCTCCTCCAACAACTCGGTAAATCGGGAGTCGTCAAACCTTGAATTAAACGGCGGATAGTGTATCATTGCCACCAGCCTATCCCCATCTTGTCGTATTTTTTTTGCCGCCTGTAAAGAAAGCTCTAGGCGTATCACCTCACGCTCGTAAAGCTTGGTGTCCTCTGCGGAGGGTTTTGAGCCTGCCTCGGGTACTGTCCATCCTCTTGTGCCGCAAACTACGGTACTGCCAAACTTGATAGCATCGTTTTGTATGATATGGATATCGGGGGGAAGAATAGAGCGTATTTTTGAGACGCTCTGCCACCAATAATCGTGGTTGCCCCGTATGATAATTTTTTTACCCTTGCAGGCGGCAATTTTTTCCAGGTCTTGAATTGCGCTATCTAAACGCATCGCCCACGAAATATCCCCTGCTATTAAAACAAGGTCATCATTGCTTACTTTTTCCGCCCAATCGGCGGATATCTTTTCCCAATGCCCGTCCCATACCGGACCAAAAATATCCATTGGCTTGCCGCCGTCAGCGGGCAAGTGCAAGTCACTAATAGCAAATATTTTCATATATATTATATTACCATATAATTAGCGTTAAGTATATTAATAACGCTTGCTTTAGTCACATTGTTTTATAAAGATGCTCCTTGCACACTATTTTTTTTGCTAGCATACTGTGTAGTATCAATACATTAGGGAGATAAAAATATGCCTTGCAACAATAGTCGAGGAGTTAACCCTCAAAGAGAACAGGCGCTAAGCAGATATAACTGCGGCACGCCCGAAAGAGTTTGCATACAGGCGAAAAGAGTTTTCGATGCCTGTATATCACAGTTCGTACAGGAAAACGAAACCCTTACAGTATCCTTTCCTGTGCAACCGTTAAAGTTTGTAGGTGCGCAAAGCACTGTACCGAGTATAGTATCCAATGTGCTAATCACTCCAGAGCCGGGCAGTACCTGCTCCAGAGTGCAGTTTTGTGTAACCGTGCCAATACAAGTGGTAGCGACAGACAGCTGCGGAAATAGTGTAGTAGGCTCTACATCGGTAACATTTACCAAAGATTTGCTAATGAAAGTACCTAAGGAAGGAGTAGTTCCCGTTGGAGTAGAATGTACCGCAAATATAGCGGGAGTAAACGGAAAGATAAGAGGTTGCAAAGTCAGTTTAACTCTGTGCGTAACGCTTATCACAAAGGTCGTTGCGGATGTGGAGCTACTTGTGCATTCACTTGGCTATCCCGCACTGCCTGAATGCCAAGAATATACCGAAGATGTGTGTTCAGGACACTTTAACACGCCGATATACCCAAGATAAAATATCAATGTACTAATTTTTAAAAAAGACAAGCGTTTACAAGCGTACTCTGCGACAAAAAACATTACCGCAAGCCTCGTTTTTATATAGGTCTTGCGGTAATTTAATGATAATTTAATAAAGTTTTTGGGGAATAAGTCCATTTTTTAGCGTAACTTAACTTAAAGCTGGGTAAAACTCAATTTAGTGTGACTCATCTTTAGTTGGCTATAATGTCCGCTATTCTCTTTAGCACATCCTCTTTTCCCGTTTTGGAGAGTGAGGATGTTATTATTAGATTGTCCTCCCCCATTTTGAGTGCAGATGCAATTGCACGCTTTCTTGCTTGGGCGGCGTTTCGTGACAGCTTATCCGACTTGGTAAGTATTGCAGTAAACGGTATCATATAATGATAAAGGTAGTTCACCATAGTGATATCGCCTTCGCTAGGGTCACGGCGAATGTCTAGAAGCAGTAATACATTTTTCAAGTTTTTAGAGTTGCGAAAATACCCCTCTATTAATGTACCCCACTTTTCCTTTTCACCTTGTGATACCCGTGCAAAGCCATAGCCCGGCAAATCCACAAGATAAAATTCATTGTTTATCTTAAAGTAGTTGATTAGCCTTGTCACGCCCGGCTCTTTGCCCGTCTTGGCAAGCTTAATGCGCCCTGTTAGCATATTGATAAATGAGGACTTCCCTACATTTGAGCGCCCCGCTACTGCTATTTCGGGGGCGGAGTAGTCGGGTATCTTGTCAACATCCGCAACAGAAATTATAAATTCGGAGTTCTTAACTATCATAATAGGGAACCCAAAATTGCATTTTTAACATTATCCACAAACACAAACTCCAATTTTTCTTTTACCGTATCAGGTAGTTCACGGTAGTCTTTCCTATTTTCTTCGGGCAAGAACACTTTCTCTATTCCAGCACGCACGGCGGCAAGAGTTTTTTCTTTAAGACCGCCTATTGGCAACACATTGCCTCTCAATGTTAGTTCGCCCGTCATTGCCACCTTGCGGTTAACCTTCCTCTTAGACAAAGCGGAGGTTAACGCTGTTGCTATCGTAATACCCGCCGAAGGTCCGTCTTTAGGGGTTGCTCCCTCCGGCACATGGATATGTATGTCGTTTTCTTTAAAAAATGACGACTCTACACCTAGCTCACCTGCAATACTGCGGCAGTAACTCACTGCAATCTTGGCGCTTTCTTTCATAACATCGCCCAAACTGCCTGTTAAGACCAGCTCACCTTTCCCAGGAGTAACCATAACTTCTATGGAGAGGGTATCGCCCCCTACTTGTGTCCAGGCAAGCCCTGTAACCACGCCAACTTGGTCGTCCTTTAATGCAGCATGTCCTAAATACTTAACTTCGCCAAGATAATCGGCAATGTCAACTTTGGTAACTATTACCGTGTCGCTATCGGGGGTGTCTATGCGCTTTCTTGCTATCTTTCTCATTACCGCATTGATATTCTTTTCCAACGCACGCACGCCGCTCTCACGAGTATATCCCGTAATTATTGCCTCAATACCGTCGTCAGTAATTCTCACCCAGCCTTCATCTATGCCGTTTTGCTTTTCCGCCTTTCTTATTAAGTGCCTCTTGGCTATCTCCACCTTTTCTTGCTCAGTGTAACCCGTCATCTCGATAATTTCCATTCTGTCCAAAAGCGGGCGGGAGATTGTATCAAGGGTATTGGCAGTAGTAATAAATAATACTTTGGATAAGTCAAACGGCAGTTCTACAAAGTGGTCACGGAAGTTAACATTCTGCTCGGGGTCAAGCACTTCAAGCAGTGCGCTGGCAGGGTCACCCTTGTAGTCGCTTGCCATTTTGTCTATCTCGTCCATTAAGAATACAGGGTTCATTGAGCCTGCCGTCTTTATGCTTGTGATGATGCGCCCGGGCATTGAGCCAATATAAGTTTTTCTATGCCCTCTTATTTCCGCCTCGTCACGCACGCCGCCAAAACTCAAACGCACATAATTTTTGTTCATTGCACGGGCAATCGATGTCGCTATTGAAGTCTTGCCTATCCCCGGCGGTCCTACTAGACAAATAATTGGACTTCTGCCGTCTTTGCTAAGTTTTCTTACCGCAAGCGCCTCTATAAGACGCTCCTTAACCTTTTCCAAACCGTAATGGTCTTGGTTTAGCACATCCTCGGCGGCTTTTAGGTCGTCATTATCCTCGGTATAAATGCCCCACGGCAGTTCCAATACCGTATCCAGATAGTTTTTTATTATCGCCATTTCGGGTGAGGCTTGCGCCGTTCTCTTGGTGCGGCGCACCTCCCGCCTTAGCTTTTCCTTTACTTCATCTGGGGCATTTAAGGCATCTATTCTTATATAATATTCCTCGCTCTCGTCCTCGTCCTCTATCTCGGATGATAAAGCTTTTATTTGCTCCCGCACATAGTATTCACGCTGATTTAAGTCAATTGCCTCTTTTACCTTTTGAGCGACAGACTCATCAATTTCCTGTATGGCAATCGCCTCGCTAAGTGTTTTGATAAACAGCAAAAGCCGCTCCTCTGTATTTATGTTTTTAAAGAATGCAAATCTGTCTGCCATAGGGATTTTTGCAACAATATTATTGATATCTGAATTAACAGTTTCTAGGCGCAAGGGTATGGGAGAGCTTTCTGTCATTCGCATATAGTCCTCGTACATCTCTTTCGCCTTAGCAAAAAGAGAGCGTACTATTGTATAATTACCTTCCTCATATATGAGTGGCTCTGCCGCACTTTCCGTAGTTTCGCCCGATGTTTCTAATTCTGTAATCCTTATAATATCATTGGCTTTGTAGGCAAGCTTTGCCTCAAAATCAAATGGACTAGCCAAAAACTGCTCGATTTCTACCTTTATCCCAATGTCGCCCTCGTCTAGTGCAGAGCCTTTATTGTCTTTGGGAACAAGGATAATCTTTTGGTTTTTGCTGCTCGCATCTTTGATAAGCTCGATAGTTTTCGCATCGCTAAACTCCACTATTCCAACAGAATTGGGAAATATAACTTTGCCTACCTTTAGCGTCAAATATCTTTTGTTCATAATAAACCTCATTAGTAACCGCATTATAGCACATAAAAATATCGTGTTCAAGCGATTGGCAAGGTAAATTTTTACCATTTACCATACGCTTATCTTAGCCGATATTGTAAAATAATTAATTCAAATATTTATTAAAAGGTAAAGTCGCCTAACTCGCCTTTCTTATCACCGTGGGGGGAATGCGATTGTCAATAGTGTCGGCAGTTATCACAATTTTGAGAATTGAACTATCGGACGGCACTTCGTACATTAGACCTAGCACCGCATTTTCTACAATTGTCCTCAAGCCCCGTGCGCCCGTCTTGAGTTGCATTGCCTTTTTAGCAATCGCACGCACTGCATCATCCTCAAAATGCAACTCTACCCCGTCCATATCCAACAACTTTTTGTATTGTTTAACTATCGCATTCTTGGGTTCCTGCAGTATTTGAACTAAGGCATCCTCGGTTAGCGGGTCAAGAGCGGCTACCACGGGAAGCCTGCCCACAAACTCGGGAATCAACCCATATTTTATTAGGTCGTCCGGTTGCAAGTCCTCAATTAACTCGGTATAACTGCCCTCGGGGGAACGCAATGCAGAGCCAAAGCCTATGCTAGAGCTATCTTTGCGCTTGTCCACAATCTTTTCCAATCCGACAAATGCGCCGCCGCATATAAACAAAATATTAGTTGTATCTATGGGGATAAACTCCTGCTGCGGATGCTTGCGCCCGCCTTGCGGAGGAACATTTGCAACCGTGCTTTCGATAATCTTTAGCAACGCTTGCTGTACACCCTCGCCCGAAACATCACGGGTTATTGATACATTTTCACTCTTTTTGCAAATTTTGTCTATCTCATCTATATAAACTATACCTTGTTGCGCCCGCTTAACATCACCCTTTGCAGCTTGAATTAGCTTGAGAAGTATGTTTTCTACATCCTCTCCCACATATCCTGCCTCGGTTAGGGCGGTGGCGTCTGCAATTGCAAACGGCACATTTAGTACACCTGCAAGCGTCTTAGCAAGTAAGGTTTTGCCCGAGCCTGTTGGACCAAGCATAAGAATATTGCTTTTTTCAAGCACGACATCCGAATATTTATCGCTTTGCGACATCACTCTCTTGTAATGATTGTATACGGCAACAGACAGTATCTTTTTTGCCGACTCCTGCCCTATTATATAGTCGTCAAGACGAGCCTTAATTTCTTTGGGGCTTAGCAGCTTTATACCGTCACTTTGTTCCCGTGAAACCTTTGCATCGGCAAACAACTTGTGCGCATGGGATACACAAGTATCACAAATAAATGCAGAATCCATACCTGCAATTATATCTTCCACCTCTGCATCACGCTTGCCGCAAAATGAGCAGCGGATTTCATTGGTAAAACGATTTTCTTTTATGTCCAAATTATTTTCTCCTTAAATTAAAGCGTACGGCTATTTCTCGTTTTTCCTTGAATAGAAAATTTTATCAATCAAGCCATACTTAAGGGCATCCTCCGCAGACATATAATTGTCACGGTCGGTGTCCTTCTCTATTGTCGCTAAATTCTGCCCTGTTTTTTCGGCAAGAATTTGGTTGAGCTTAGCCTTCGTTTTCATTATATGTTCGGCAGCAATAGCAATGTCACTAGCTTGTCCCTGTGTGCTACCCAACGGCTGATGAATCATAATTTCGCTGTTGGGGAGTGCAAAGCGTTTGCCCTTTGTTCCCGCTGCAAGTAAAAATGCGCCCATAGATGCCGCTAGCCCTACGCATATGGTAGAAACTTCGCACTTTATAAAGTTCATCGTGTCATAAATTGCAAGCCCTGCGCTAATACTGCCGCCCGGACTATTGATGTACAAGGCTATCTCTTTGCTTTGGTCTTTCATTTCAAGGTACAATAACTGCCCTACAACAATGTTTGCCCTAATGCTGTCTATCTCCCCATTGATAAACACTATCCTATCCTCCAGCAAACGAGAGTAAAGGTCGTATGCCATAGTACCTTTATTGGTCTGTTCTATAACTGTTGGTATGAGCGTTTGCCCACTTATTATTGTCTTTTTGTTATCCATAATTATCACCTCATTAATTATAATATATTATCCTATAAAATATAAGTGCTTGTTTTGCCGCTTAATTAAGTTTTTAAGCGATTGTGTTCTTTTCTCTCAAAAACGCAAAAAGCTTGTCCGCAACCAACTTATTCATCATTCTGCCAAAGTCATACTCATTTAGCGTCTTGCGATAATCCTCTACTTCCTTGTTTTGAGCCTCTGCGCCCGCCTTTACTTCGGCATCCAGCTCCTCTTTCTCTACCTTGATTTCCTCTTTTTTAATAATCGCCTCAAGGACTAGGCGGGTCTTGAGTGTCTTTATTGCATCCTCACGGCGCTCCTCTTTTATCGCATCAATCGTTGTGCCGGCATAGTTGAGATAATCTTCT
>JBAZCO010000040.1:0-13429 GCA_041654915.1 Clostridia bacterium
CCCAACTCAAAAAACAAAGCGCCGCCTTCCAGAGGTTTTTAGACGCTCTGGACGAGAGAGTGCTGCTCTACCGTGAAGAAGAGGACGAGTTCGTATCCGAAAACATAGAGGAAATAAATGCGACTATCGAAGAAATTCTTGCCAACAAGTTGGAAAATAAAGAGATTATCGAGATAGTGACAACTCCCAAGACGGACGAGGCACTAATTTTAGAGCCCGAGCCTGCTCTCCCCGAGCCAGAACCCGAGCCTGCCGCCCAAGAAACGGTTGCGGCAACGGTGGTTGCTCCCGAGGAGGAGGCTAAGTATCAAAGGCTGGTACAGCTTGTGTACATAGCCGATGCCGCCAGCAAGGATGCCGATGTGACAAGAGAGCAAATAGACGAACTTGCACAGCTTATTGAAGATGCAAGGCAAAGCGGCACTTATACCGACCCAGAGGAGCAAAGTATTTTGCTTGATTGCTTACGCATACTAGCAGAAGCTTATTATTACGGAAAATAATTATGGACGCAGACCCTTTAAGTAGAACGAAAAACTTAATATGCCGTATCAGGCACGCATTTAGCTGATGCGTCCCGCCTTTCGTGCGAATAATTAAACACAAAGGGGTATGGCAACATATCCCTTTTATTATGCGCAAGGAGGTTTTAAATGATACAAATTTTTAAAAATACGGCAAGCGGGATAGCCGAACTTAGCACAGATATTCTTGTAGCAGGTTTTGTGACGAGTGACAAATGGATACATCTTACCAATCCGACAGATAAAGAGAGCGAGCTTATAGAGCGACTTACAGGTATCCCCGAGGATATGCTAAAGGCGGCATTGGACGATGACGAGCGAGCCCGCATAGAGCAAGATGACGGCAGCACACTAGTGCTTTTTGATGTGCCTGTGATAGAGGAGGAAAGCTCTTATTACAGCTACTCCACCGTGCCGATGGCGGCAATTTTCACCAAAGATAGTTTGGTGACCGTATGTTTAAAGGAAAACTCCATCACCCACCAATTTATCAACGGCAGAATAAAGAACTGCGATATTAACAACCGCTTTAGGTTTTTGTATCAAATGCTATATTTCACCCACATAAAATATTTGCAGTACTTGCGGCAGATAGACCGCTCAAGCCAAAGGATAGAGAGAGAACTTCACCAATCCACAAAGAACAAAGAATTAATACAGCTGCTGGACTTGCAAAATTCGCTTGTATATTTTTCCACTTCATTAAGAGGGAATGCGCTGATTATAGAGCGGCTGATTCGCTTAGACGACAAGTCGGACGAGGAAAATAGCGAACTCTTAGAGGATGCCTCAATAGAAAACCGCCAAGCAATAGATACCTGTAACATACACCGTGATATCTTGTCGGCAACAATGGATGCCTATGCCTCTGTTATCTCCAACAACCTAAATATTGTTATGCGCACCCTCACCACGGTAACCGTGATAATGTCCGTGCCTACACTAATATATTCGTTGTGGGGAATAAATACGGGTGTGCCGTTTGGCGGCAAGCAGTGGGGCTTTTGGGTGGTGATTGGGATTTCGGCAATCTTTACCGGACTTAGCGCCTACCTCTTAACCCGTGGCAAAAACTTTAAAAAGAAGTAATAGGCACTGTTTAAAAAACCCCGCTTGAACCGCCTGTTTAATTTAAGAAAAGCAAGACAGAGCTAAAACTAAAAATCGCAAAAAACAGTTAGTTTGGATATCCTCAAAGCCCGCTTAGGTTTACTAAACGGGCTTTTTAAAATAATTTTTTGTTATTTGTTTTAGGTGTTATGCTATATTGAGCGTGCCTTGCGGTAAGCCCCGCTCACCGCTCTAAACACATTGATTGGGGCAAAGCTGTCGCCCACATTAAATATTTCGGGGGCGGTACGATTTTGCAAACACTCATAATATAGCTGATTGTTGGGCTTTGCTCCCGTTGCAAAAATTACCGCATCTGCCTTAAGCTCCCGCTCCTCATATTGAGGCTTTATTTTGTGCAAGGCATCCATAGGATTTAGGATGTTCTCGGGCAAAATGGGCGACCAAGTGTTGTAGGGGTTGGGTACATTCCTATGCTTGTTTTGGGAGATGATTGCTTTGCCCGCCTCAATTTTAACAAGCTTTGCGCAGTTTAACAACTCCGCCCCGCCCCGCTCAAGATAATGTATTATGTGTCCTCGATTTGCAGTGCACATATGGTTCATAAAGTATTTTTGCATTTCAACTATTTTTACCGTCTTGCCATATTCGTACATAAGCATATAGGCAAGCTCTGTGCCGACAAGACCGCCGCCAATAATAACTATATCTTTTGCATCTTTAACCAAAGAGGGGTCGTTTAGTATTTGCAAGGAGTTGTATACAAAAGGCAAGTCTTTCCCCTCTATTGGCGGTGTTGTTTGCACAGTACCCAAGGCGCAAACAATTGTATCGTAGCCCTTTTGTGCTAGCATTTCCTCTGTTGCTTTTGTGTTCATAAACAGGGAAAAGTCCTCGTTTTCCCTTAGTTTTTCTGTAATATGCACAAGGTAGTCCAAATATAATTTGATATCAAACTTAATTATTGGCTTGCACCCCGGCACAATACTGCCGCCAAGGGTATTGGTCATTTCATAAAGGTCTACTTTATGCCCCCTTGCCAAAAGTGTCTTTGCCGCCACAATTCCCGCAGGGCCGCCGCCAACAACGGCAACCCGCTTTTTTGTTGCGGCTTTGGGGATTTCGGCGGAAAATTCGTGTTCAAATGCCGTGCGTGGGTTTACGGCGCACTGCGGATGTCCGCCTTCTACAAACTCATTTATGCAAGCCTCTTGGCAGCCTATGCACGGGCGAATGTCTTTAACCTTGCCGCTGTATGCTTTGTTGCACCACTCCGCATCGGCAAGGAGCGGCCGCCCCAACATAACCATATCACATTTATCTTCCCGCAGTACCTTTTCGGCAAGGTCGGGGTAGCCAAGCTTGCCAACACCGACAATAGGCACTTCCAGCCCCTTGTTGGAAAGTATATTTTGTTGCTTAAAATATTTTTTTGCAATCTCTGCAATCTCTGTATAGCAGCCCGCCGGCATAGATGCAGGGGGATGGGGTAGCCACCAATTGTCATAGCTGCCCAAATCCACATCAAAAATATCTACTCCTGCCTTAACAAGCTCGTGCATATATTCAAGAGTTTCCTCTACCTTGCGTTCGTTTTTAAACTTGTTTAACGGACTTTGGGTATCCATTCGCTTGCCATAGGTAGCATTAAGTGCAAGTGATAAATCTATGCGATACATAATTGGAAAGTCGCTGCCTACCCGTTTTCTCATTTCTTTTATCATATCCACACCAAAGCGCATCCAATCGGAATAGCGCCCCAAGGTGCGGCGATTGTAGGCGGTGTTTGTCATTTGTTCCAACAAATAGCCCTCGTGACCGTGCAGATATACACCGTCCAAATTGCAAGCTTTAGCGTCCGCTGTGCCTTGCCCAACACGCCTTATTATCTTGCCAAGCGCACGGTCGCCAAAGGGCAAGCAAGGCACATCTTTTATATACCAATTAGGATTCAAGCTAGAACTGCGGGGAAATGAGAATGAGTTTGTCAAACATTGGGGATTGCCCACTCTGCCAAGCCCGGGGGAAAGTTGAATAAAGATTTTTGCGCCGTGAGCGTGGCACTTTGCCGCAAGGTTGCGCCAACCGGCAAGCACGGTGCGGCTTCTGTCTATGCGTGGGAAGTAGGATAGGTCGCCAAGCTCAATTAGCGACTTGTCTATGCCAAACGATACAGGCACAAGCCCTGTGGTAATTAGTCCCACTCCGCCCTTAGCTCGCTCCTCAAAGTAGGAGAGCATCTTTTCGTTTGGGCGACCCGTTTCCTCGCACATCGAGATGTTGCCAATGGGTGCCATAATTAGGCGGTTTTTAATAGTGATTTCGTTAATGCGTATGGGTGAAAACATCTTTGTATAAGGATACAAGTTACTAGTCATTTCAGGCACGGAAAAACCTTTGTTCCACCAATCACCAAAGCTGTCTATTAAAGAGTTTAATTGTTTTTCATAATCCATATTACCTTTACCTCCTTGAGATAATCCCAGCTTTTACAAGTATAACACTCCTACAAGCAAAAAACAATGGCAAAAATCTATCCCAATAACCGCTTTGGAACAATAAAATAGCAACCAATACCCATTATCTGCAAATATTTACAAAATGAGCATATAAGGTGAAATTTATGCACTTGCGATTTAATTTTAGTAAAATTTGGGAATATTTTATGCGAACAAAAATTCGGAAAACAACAAAAAAGTGTCAAAAAACTCGCCTTTTTGGACAACGAGCGGGAAAAAGCGACTTAGATTATTTAAAGATAACAAATTATTTATTTTAAAATATAAAAATACCCTATTGACAACCTTTGCCGAGTTGAGTATAATGTGGATACAAAAAGAATTTTCTTCTGGAGGTAACTATGAAAAAGAAGATACTAATATCCCTATTCATTATATTGCTATCGTTAGCAGTGGTAATGACGGCGGTGGCATGTAATGGCGACACCGACAAACCCGACCCCAAAAAGCCCGACAACGGCCAAGAAGAGCCAGATCCCCCTACAACCAAAACCGTAGAACTAGTCACTTTTGTAAATGGTTTGGTAGACGGTGTAGACAACTTGATTCTCGATGTTGCCGACATTACAGACAAAGCTTATGTAGACCTAACCGTGTTTTTTAAATATAACGACACAGAGGCCGAAGTGAGAATTGCAGGCACATTCGACGAGGATGTTGTAGACAACAACACTGCTTTACTTTCTGTAGCTGTTAACGACAGAGTGTATGCTCAACTTTATACCGAAAAAGGTGTTCTTTATCTTGGGCAAACAATAACTCGTGATAGCGACACTGTTTCCTGGACAAAACTTTCCGCAGACACAGAGAGCAAAGCCCTACAAAAAGAGCTTGCAAAACTGCCCAGCGAAATAGTAGAAATGGAACTAGATATCTCCCTTAGGGATGAGATTGATGATTCTATTATAAGCGCTCTTGCTCTATTAGAAGGGTTGTTATTTGAAATAACCACCTCCGATATGGATTTTGACTTAGAGAAAGGCAAGGGCGGTGTAGTTACCGCAGAACTACAAATACATCAACTTAGCGCTCTGCTTGCTATGCCCGGCATAGGCGACACAATAAATGGCATGCTAGAAGATATTGAAGAATACAAAGATATTGTTGATATGGTATTTGACATCATCTTTAACGCAACTCTTGACGAGCTTACCGAAGGGTTTGAGGAAGAAGACAAATACTTCCCCGAAATTCAAATTATTGTAGGACTATCCGACAATGTTAGACTTAATCAACTTGGACTTAGTTACAAGAACGAGCAATTTGGCGAAAACAGAGATGAGTATGTAGAAGTTGCCTTTGGTATTAAAGATATTGTTATTAACAAAAAGAGCGATACAGACCTTGCCCCCGAGGGCGCACTTGACGCAGAAGACACCGTAATTAAACTTACTGTGGACCTAGAAATCCCCGGCAAAGATATTGACGGCTATGTAGAGGCTTTTGTATTCCCCGACTTTAAAGTTTCCTTGGACGAGGATGACGATATTGTTATAGACCTATCTGCTATTAGCGGCTATGCATTAGTATATGTGCTTGAAGACGGCGAATATGTTCTCCTAGAGGACTTTAGCGCAGACTTTAACATTAACGAGTTTAGCGAGAACCAAGTAAGGATTAACCTTGCAGACTTCTATGCTTTGGTAGGTGGAGAAGTTGATGGAGCCGCAGGTTACTTCTTTGACTTTGACCTTGATGCGTTCTTTAACGGCGAGGATGATGATGACAACGACCCAGAAAACGCAGAGGGCAACCCTGTTGATGACCTAGTTGCAGCAGTAGAAGACGACGACTTTGACCCCGTTGCTTTCTTGACGGGCAACATGGGCTTACTTACCACAGTCCTTGACGCTATAACCGCAAGCGTAGACGAGGCAATAAATGACGCTGGCAGACTAGAAGTATTTACACTCCTAGCGGCTATTGCAAGCAACGATATATTTGCAGAGAGCGACGAGCTTGCAGAATATATTGAGTACTTCGTTGATGAAGACGCAATAATAGAAGGCTTAGAAGATTTGTTTGACACTTCCATAGATGAAATACTTGCAGAAATCGTAAAGTATACTGGATTTGATGCAGACGAGGACGACCTCCTTGCACTTGAAATAGGTGTTTCTGGCGGAGTTGTAGACGGTAAAGGACTTGGCGCAGGCGTAGAAATTTACAGCGGCGACACCCTAGTAGGAAGAGTTGCTGTTTACTTTGATATCGTATCCGGAGTAGAGAAAAACCCAAGCCACTTGAATAAGGCTATTGACTTTGCAGACGCTGGCGACCTCGACACAGAGGAAGGCAGAGATGCTATCGTAGAGGCTCTTAAAGTTATCCGTGACGCTTACATTGCAAAATAAAGATTAGCAATACAAGCAAAAATGCAGTAACAAAAAGCGCAAGCGGCTTTACCGCTTGCGTTTTTTCGTTGGTGAAAAACTTTGGCAAAAACCGCTTGAACGCAAAGGGTATTGGGCAAGATATAACAAGAGAAAAAGTCTAATAAGCTAGGGTTTGGGTAGCCCTTAACAAGAGTTAGGGTGGCTATTTATGGGTTTTTAGCAACTCAATTGTGCCTTACAATTAAAACTTTTTTGCCCGCAAACCAAAGGCAAAATCTGGCTTTAAAAAAACAAAATAATGTTTGAGTTTAAGGGGAAAAGGCGCACTTATACAAACCGCTTAGGGGGATGAGAAGGGATGTTTTTTTGCTTTGCAAACAACATAATGAGAACAAAAATTCGATTTTCACCAAACATTCACACAAGTTTTTCCTTTTCAACCACCATTCTCCTATTGACAAAACTATATATATATATTATTATTAAACTGTATATTAATAAAAGGGGTACTTATACCCTTTTTAAGGCTGTTTTCCCACGCACGCTACACCCGTGCATTAGGAGGTATTAATGAAACGCCGCACACCGTTAATTATAATAAGCTTTGTAGCAATATTGCTAGTTGCCGCTATGTTGTATGCCTGTACTCCGTATATTGAGGCTACCGTAGACCGCTATCCTGTTAATCACGGCAGTCCAATAAATTTGGAAAATCAATATGAGCCGCACTCCGAGCAACGGCGTGACGCTGTTGTGGACAGAGCTACCGATGCTATGGACAATCTTTTAGACCACCTTAACTCGGACGAAACTTCCGATACAGGATACTACACGGGCGCAGATATCGTGATAAACACCTTTGATATTATCGAAAGCGAGCGTTCGGCGTTTATTCTTAAATTGCGGGCTAACCTTTATACATACCCCTACGAAGTCAAGGACGAAAACGGCAATGTTATTCTTGATGACGACGGCTTGCCCCTGGTGGACGAGGCTAAACTTGCTATCCATAACGAGTTAATTAAATACAACGATATCGTCCTAGAATGGTATGACGGTATGACTAACAGAATGCTTATAGGTTTTTACTTTGACGGCATCAACCCCAACTCCGCCGACCCCGGCAACCACTTATACCTCAACCTCCAAGGCAGCAAACGCATATTCTTGGAGTTTGGTGACTCCGTACTATATCAACAAATTGTTAGGCTGATTACCAAATTCGACTTAAACACCCTGCTTGGCGGCGACTCCGACAGCGAGGATAGCGTGGTAAAAGATATGGCGGACCTCCTGAAAAGGGCGGTTACTAGCAACTATAAAGAAGTAATTAACGAGGATGTCACTTCTCTATTTTTCTACAATGTGGACTTGGGCGGCGCAAGTGCTGGCTATGTTACCGAAACACTCACGCAGTATTTGCAAGATTTCTTTGGACCATTCGAGGATAAACTTGATCCGCTTTCCAACAAGTATTTGGGCTTTAAGTTCAGCACTCTTGGCACAACCGAAATTGTAAGATTGCTTACCTCTATGCAATTCTTTGTCAGCACCCCGAGGAGCGACCTTGGCGAGATTATGACGGGGTTGGTCATAGATGTGGACGGCGACAGCAGAGTAATAAAAAAGAGAAAGAATGAACAGCGTCAATGGTACGAAACAGTGGAAACCGTACCCTTTACCGCCCGCCTTAGTTTTGATTATTCTTTGCGTATATCTACCGACATTGTAATTGATAAAACCGATTATAAAGTTTATGAGTACGGTAATTATGAATATGTAGGTGACCTGTTTATACCATACTTAGATTTAGAATTAGATGCTTTAATTAGAACGGATGTAAACGAAAACAATCCCGAAAAAGGCTTAGATAACACAACCAACAGGGTATTTGCACAATTTTACGATAAATCTAATAACGATGTCATCATTGGACTTTATTACAAAGACGAAATTACTTACATAGATATTACTAACTTGCAACACTTATACGGAGGTATTAAGTTTGAGGATATTGGCTTGCCCAAAGCCTTTAAGGAGGGCTTTGACTTGGGTGAGCTGCTTGCCACGGTCTTTGATATGATAGACACCTATATTGTGCTAATGGTGGACGACTTGCTCACCCCCTCTGATGACAGCGAATATGATGTGCTTACCGAGGCGATTATGGCGAATATGGAGTCTACAATGAAAGACCCCGACGACCCCTCCTCACGAAACACGATTAGGCTAAGGGTGACCATGGAGCTTATCCGCATTGTCCTTAGAGAAACTAGTGAGAGCGGCACTGACTATACCAATAAACAGCTTATAAGCTTAATTGATGAGATGCTTGGCATAGAACTAGAAAGCATTGCCGCTATTCTTGGTATGAATGTGGAAACCTTAATGGAAACCACCTTTATAGATATCACATATGATGTGGATGATTACAGCATCCGCATAGATGTGGCAACAAGCAACACCCCAAGCAATATGAAAGATTCGGGTGAACTTGTGCTTAGGCTAGACTTAATGCCCACACACATAGGCGAGGCGGTGAGAATTAGTTTCCCCACCTTTGATAATTTTAAGCCTTTGCAAAAAGTTATGACTTATAGCGGGGAGCTTGAAGGACAAATTATATTTGCCGCAACCGAGGATGTGGACTTGTCCGACCTAATGGGCGCATTTATAGGTGATTTGAGCGGTAAAAACACGCCCTATGTCTTGCCCGAGGCGGCAGATATATATTTTACTATGGTCTACGACCAATATATCCGTGACCAAATACTATCTAACGGGCGCTGGACACGGGCGGGGCGAAGTGCGTTCAATGTGCAATTTTATGTGATAGAAAATGATGAGCGGGTAGACCTGTTTAGGGTTTATGCCAACGATGTTAGCTTTGACACAGCCGACCCCATAGAGGAACTAGGATATGTGTGGGTGGACTTGATTTGCGTGGAAAATGTTCCACGAATTAAGGTTAGAGAGGACCTTTTTATCGAATCGTTTTACCAATATATGGGTGAGGATGTCACCGATGAGGAAGGCATCACCATCGGGCTTACCACGATTATTCAAGCAATGCTAGAGGATTCGTGGCCGGTATTTGAGCCGGAAGTGATTAGAATTACCACCTCTAACCAAACTTTTAAAGATTTCTTTAGGGTGGATGAGCTTATCGCTACAATAAGCACGCAGATAGGCTTTAAGCAACGGGTGCATAACATAGACGAATTGGAGTCCAACTTTGCTATGTACACGGTTGGGGAATTTAAAAATATAGACGGCGATAGTCCGTACGAAATTGCTTTGCACGATACAATAAAGGTGCATTTTGACTTTGGTAACAGAATTGAGGAACGAGATTTTCTGTTTAATTACAAACCCGAATCCATAGCTATTACTAATAATACCGACTACTATTATCCCACCTTGGACGGGTTATTTATGGGTGTGATGCGAAGTTATCAAGTGCGTATCACGGGCGGTAATAGAGGGCGCTCCAAAATCAACAGATTGGTTGATGGCGGAGTGCAATGGGTATGGGAGCCGTTGCGTGGCGGTTTCCCCGATAGAGTTGCCGCCTATTACGGCGAAACGGCAAACCAACAATTTAATTATAATGCGGACTTTGATTTTTACGCTTATTACGACAGGGATATAGACTACTACATTGTCCCCAATGATTTGGGATACAAGATACTCTACGACCACCGTGCAGATGTATATATCGTCGACCTTGACGAAAACCACAAGATAGACAGTGTTTATGAGTTTCTTGACCCAGAAAGTGATGTTATTCTCTTGAAAGACTTCCTTGATAAAAACGATGTCCCGTATTCCTATGATATTGGCACGGGGCTGTTTGGCTACTATGTGGTAAACACAACAAGGTGTGAATTGCTTTATGATATCATAGGAGACTATTATGTGATAAAAACCGCCGACGACCTCGAGGCGGCAAGAATAGTGGTGGGCGAAGAGCCGTTAATTTACATTCTGGAAACAACGGTTGACGAAAGAAACGCTTACTTTGACCTCTATTCGGGATACTATATTATTGAGCACAGCGACTACAATATTCTCTACAAAGACGGAGTATATTACCTTGAAAACGAAAATGACTTAAATGCAGTTAGACTGTTGTTTGATATTGAAAATGCCGCAATAGCACCCTCATCGGTAGTTGATTGGACTGCGGTGGACTTCGACAAAGCATATTGGAATAAGGTAGATTGGCTAGATAGAAAATACGATGCCATTATTTGGAAAGAGGCAAATTGGGATAATATGACTCTTGAGGGCGGATTGTTCTTGCTAGAAGTGGTTATCGGCAAGGGCAAAATGGCAACTTATAGGGAAATTGTCGATGTAAAAATTCTAAACCGTACAGTGGAAACGGATAAGTATGTCAATGTTAGCCTGTATGACGACGAGTTGGGCGACAGCTACAAAGTAAAAGCTCCCGTTGTCGACTACATAGAGGTAGACCCTTATGTGTATATTCTTTTAAAGGCGGACTACGAAAACAACCTAAAGGCGCAAGTAGCGGCGGGCAATATGCCTGCATCCGAGCTTGGCACAAACTTTGTTGATTGGTTCTTTGAAAAGTATGCGCCAACAATAAGCTTTACCGAAATCTACTTTAACGAAAACGATACTCCGGACGAAACAGGGCATTTTAATTGGAAATTCGACCACTTGGACAACAAGAGTACCTACAAGGAAACGAATATAAGCAACAGAGTGCAAGAAGGCTCTACGGAAATCACCTACATTTATACCAATTTCCACGGGCAGATTGTCGCTTTGGGCGTCTATGTGCTGCCTAGAAATATTGACTATATCCGCTTTGAGGGAGAAAGCCAGCCCAACTTCTACACCGTGGATGCGCTAATTGAGGAAACTTTTGTAATTCCCCGCTATCCCGTATTGTTCTTTAAAGAACTAGACGATATGGGCAACCCCTTGATGCTAGATTTTGCCGATTATTCTGCCGCAAGCAGTACAATATTTGCAGGAGCGCCTGCGGCAATCTCTAATAATAATATTTCTGTTAGGTCAGTGCCATCGGGTATGACTCGACTAGAAAGTGTGATTAATTGGTCTAACCCCGTTGCCGAAAATGTCAAGCTAATAAACGACCGCTCCACGGGAACAGTGTTACCGTTCTATCGCTCCAACACTAATGTCACTACATCGTTTGTAGATATTAAAAGCTTTACCGACCCTGTTGGCAATTGGTTTGCAGAGGGTTGGTTTAGCACCCCGATAATTAGTGTTGCCGTGGATATCCCCGACAAAATAGTAGATACCTTTGGGGAAGAGCCGTTGGTTTATTCGGATATTGCAGTGCAAGAGGGCAGCGAAAACGGTAGATTCTTTGCCGACCCATATGACGCTAGCACTTGGGAAGTCCCCGCTAATATAGAGGTTAGGTTTAGAAATGCCGATGGCTCTTATTACGAAAAGCGCTATGATGTAGAATGGCAGACGGGCGAATATTTGCAATACATAAACGGCAAGTATATCTTGCAAGGCATAACCAAAGAGTTCAAGCAATTCTTACTCCACACCCGCATCGGCAACGAGGCAGTTAACTATATTGATTTAAGCTTGCTTGTAGACAATATGTCGGGTGTTGTCAGCAGGGTAGAATTTTTGGGAGCAGACGGCTCTGTGCTTGCGGGCGACCTTAACAATGCTCCCGATTTCCTCACGGATGAAGGTTTGTATACCTATTCTTACGATGTGGATACCTATTCTCGCTTTGAAATACCTGCTTATGTGCGTGTGCTGTTTGAGGGCGACCCCAACCCCAGAGAATATCCTTCCAATTGGGAGTCCAATCCTCCTTGGACGGCGGGTGAGATTATCACGATAAACTCCGTACTTGGGAAGGGCGCAAGCCTAAAGGAAAATGTCCCCCTCACTTTCTTAATTGAAGACAGAGAGGTAGTGGATATACAATTTGTAAACAAGATTGCATCCGAAACAATAAATTACAGCATAGATGATAAGACTATAAATGTTTATGGTGCGGTGTTTGTGGACGGGCTGTTTAACGGACGCTCACCCTACGAGTACTTTATGCACTTGTTTAGTGAGTTGGTGGTGACCTTTGCCGCCCCCGGTATGTTTGGCAGTCCGATAACAATATATGATGCGGCAACGAGTGCAGAGTTTGAAATTATCAGAACTTTTGATGCGCAAAAACTCATTACCTATGAAGGGCAAACGCTCACCATATTCTTAGGGCAAGGCGCAGGGGCAGACGACTACGCAGTCACGGTTAGGATTCTTGGCATAGACACAATGACGGACGGCAAGACCGAAAAAGTGATTATTGAGCCGTTTGACATCACGACCAACCAACCCAACTATTCACTATCGCATCCCTATGTTCTCAATGAGGAATTGAGATTAGAAATAAAGTATGGCAGTGCAACAATCGTTTATGGTAAGGGCAATGAGGGCGAAAGCGCAATACCCTTTAACGGTGTGTGGTATGTGCGCCGTCCCGATGTAATACCCGAGGACTTTACTGTCAACCCCGGCGAGGCGGCTACCAATATGATTGGTATTACCGACAACCAGATATTGAGCGAGATAGATTGGATGACGATGATGAGCGGCGGCTATGTGTGGGTAACCACCATGCTCCCCGATTCCTCCCGTATTTACCGCAGACTAGAGATTGCCTATGTGGATATCGGCGATAGTTTCTCTAGTGCCTATGACGACCCAAGCCCGTTTGTTATTCACAATGGCTTGATAACAATTGCCGATATTTACAGCGTGTACCCGTTGTCGGTAAACCTAACCGCATCCACACTGCCCGCATCCATTGTTACAGGTAGTGGCAGCATAAGGATTCCCGTAGGGCAATGGGTAATGCAAGTATCCAGTGAGGAGCTTTCACAAATTAACTATCTTGGACGCTCCGAGTTTGTCCTTGCCAAAGCTATGGTTGTCGGTGAGGAAATCAGCC
>JBAZCO010000041.1:0-13271 GCA_041654915.1 Clostridia bacterium
ATTACTATGGCGGAGCGGTTACCCCAACCGAGATTATGCTTGCCTTATCCTATGGGCTTAGCGTGATAAAGTTTTTTCCGTCCGAGAGTTTTGGGGGGCTTGATACAATAAATGCGCTGTCAGCGCCATTCCCCACGGTGAAGTTTATGCCAACAGGCGGGATAAACCAAAAAAATATTAAAGCATATCTTTCCAACCCCAAGGTGGTAGCTTGCGGCGGGAGTTGGATGGTAAAGGATACATTGATAAAAGCGGGAGATTTTGAAAAAATAAAGGAGCTTTGCAAGCAAGCGGTTAAGGAGGTTCAACAATGAAAATTGTTACATTTGGAGAGATAATGTTAAGGCTTGCGCCCGAAGGATACACAAGGTTTTTGCAGGCGGATAAGTATTTGGCGACTTACGGCGGCGGCGAGGCAAATGTTGCGGTTTCCCTTGCGGGATTTGGCGCAGATGTTGAGTTTGTTACCAAGCTTCCCAACAATCCAATAGGACAAGGCGGAGTAAACAGCCTTAGAAAATTTGGCGTGGGCATTGAGCATATTGCACGAGGCGGAGAGCGAACAGGCATATATTTTTTGGAGAAGGGCGCATCACAAAGAGGTTCTCTTGTCGTGTATGACCGTGCCTATTCGGCAATAGCCGCCGCAACAGAGGACGACTTCGATTGGGAAAAAATATTTAGCGGCGCAGATTGGTTTCACTTCACAGGCATTACCCCCGCACTATCTAAGGGAATGGCGGAAATTACCTTAACCGCTGCAAAACAGGCAAAGGCGGCGGGGCTTACCGTATCTTGCGACCTAAATTACAGAAAAAAGCTTTGGACAAAAGATGAGGCAAGAAAAACTATGTCCAAACTTATGCCCTATGTAGATGTGTTAATTGCCAACGAGGAGGATGCGGGCGATGTGTTTGGCATCACTGCCGCCAACACGGATATCGTGGGAGGCAAGCTATCAGAGCAAGGTTACAAGGAGGTTGCAAAAGAACTTGCAAACCGCTTTGGGTTTAAGTATACGGCAATAACCCTTAGAGAGAGCATATCGGCAAGCGACAATAATTGGTCGGCGCTGCTGTATCACGGCGGTAACTTTTATCGTTCAAAAGAATATGCGATTAGAATAGTAGACCGAGTGGGGGGCGGCGACTCATTTGGCGCAGGGTTAATATATTCCCTGCTCCAAAATCACGATGCCCAAAAGGCAATTGAATTTGCCGTTGCTGCAAGTTGCCTAAAACACACCATAGAGGGTGACTTTAATTTAGTATCGGTAAGCGAGGTAGAGAGTTTGGCAGGCGGCAACGCCGCAGGGCGGGTAAGCCGCTAAAAAATATAATAGCCCTTGAGAACCGCCCAAATTGCGACAGCCGAAAAAGCAAGGGGTAGCCGCCATAAGGGCAAACAAAATACCAAGATTGCGGACTTCGTGATTTATTAAGGGTTTGAATTAGGGTTAGTTATAAATTACAAAATAATCGTTACAGGTCCGTCATTTTCTTGCTCAATAATCATATGAGCGCCAAAAATACCGCTCTTTACATCTATCCCATATCCCGCTAAGAGGGAGTTGGTGGATTGGTAGAGAGCGTTTGCTTTATCGGGAGTTTCTGCGGCGGTGAAGTCGGGGCGATTGCCACGAGCGCAATTAGCCAAAAGTGTAAATTGCGACACAATTAAAATTGCGCCACCAATATCAATAACCGAGCGGTTCATCTTGCCATTCTCATCTTCAAAAATGCGCATATGAGCAATCTTTTTGGCAAAGTACTCTGCGTTCTGCATAGAGTCATTCTTTTCCACTCCCAAATACACCACAAGACCTGCGCCTATTTGGGATACAAGATTATCGCTAACATAAAGCTTTGCCATTTTTACACGCTGTATAACTGCTTTCATACTAGTAAAAACCTCACTTTGACCTAGTTATTGTTGCCTCTATGAGGCAAAAACCGCCTCTTTGGGCGGTTATGCTTGGAGCTGGAAGCCGGAATCGAACCGGCGACCTGAACATTACGAGTGTTCCGCTCTACCGACTGAGCCATTCCAGCACGGACAGAGAAACCCCCTCAAACATTAGTATTATACCTTATGCCCTGTGATAATGCAAATAATATTTGGTTATTTACCCATAAAAATGCGGAGTGCCAGCCACAAACTTGCAATGCGGCAAAATACGACATTTAAATTGCTAAATTAATGTTGACCCCGCCCCCGCACGGGTGATATATTATATATATAAAAAAGTTGAGGACAAATAAATTGAAAAAGGCTATAAAAATTACAGGAAAGGTTATAAATGCGTTGCTCATTGCCATATTAATGGTGCTGCTTGTATATAATCTTTATGTTTTGGTTGCCCGTATCGCCTTTAAGCAGCAGTTGCCAAAGGTTTTTGGTGTGGGGGTAGCGGTGGTTGTGTCCGATAGTATGCGTCCCAACTTAAACAGTGGCGATTTAATTGTTGTAAAAGAGCAAGATACCTATATTCCCAATGATGTGATAACATTTAAGTACGGCAATATTATAAATACTCACCGCTTATTACGGGAGGAAGACGGGTTTTATATCACTCAAGGCGACGCAAATACCAACATTGATGACCCCATTCCCCCTCAAGATGTAGAAGGAAAAGTTGTGGCGGTTGTACCCAAGCTAGGGCTTGTGATTAACTTTATCCAATCGCCCATAGGGCTAATTGTTCTTGTTATTGCGGGGGCGGCGATTGTGTTTTTACCTAGTATAATCACTAAGGGTAAAAAGGAAAAGACCAGTTAACTCCTCTTTAGCCACAATGATTATTGGGCTAAAAAACTATGGTAAAAAACAGGCAAAAAGCCGCAAAGCACATATATATTGTTTGGATTTTAATGTGTGATGTGGTATACTATTTTAAATTGAAAGGCAAGGGAGCGTAGTATGAAAATATCCGATTTTAAAAATCAAGCTTTCACCATACCCAACATTATTACCTATTTGAGGATACTTGCCGTGCCGGCAATTATGGTACTAACAATAGTGGAGTCCACTTACACCGCCGTTGGCGAGTATAAGTTTCCCATTATTGCACTTGCGGTAATGCTAGCGGCGGCGTCTACCGACCTTGTGGACGGTTGGTTTGCAAGGCGATTTAATCAAGTGACCGACTTAGGCAAACTGCTTGACCCCGTAGCGGACAAATTTATGCACACAATGACGCTAATTGCGCTTACCGTAATAGGGTATGTGCATTGGGCTTTTGTAGTTGTGATTGTGCTAAAGGAAGTGTTAATGGTAGTAGGCGGTGTGGTTTTGGTAAAGCGTGGCACGGTGGTTCAAGCACATATGCTGGGAAAAGTTGCATCTGTGAGCATTTCTGTGGGAATAGTTATGTCATACTTCCACAAGTTTTTTTACGACATTCTACCTGCCTATCCAATAGATTGGATGGTGCTTACCGTGGGGGTAATATTAACATATACCGCATTTTTTAGTTATTTGAAGGCTGCGCTTGCTATGCCAAAAAATGATGGTGAGGCGAACAAGGCAGATATTACCGAGGACACCGCCGAAACGGAGAAAGACTAACCGCATACAAATTTAGGGAAACCCTTTTTTCATTCTAACTATATAAAAGGATACAAAACGATGACATTATCTAAGACTTACGAGCCGCAAACATTTGAAGATTCTATATATAATAAGTGGGAAAGCAGCGGGTTTTTCACCCCCGAAATAGATAAAACCAAAAGACCTTTCACAATAGTTATGCCGCCTCCTAATATTACGGGACAGCTGCATTTGGGTCACGCACTAGACAACACTTTTCAAGATATAATTATCAGGCGCAAAAGAATGCTTGGCTACTCTGCGCTTTGGCTGCCCGGCACAGACCACGCAAGCATAGCAACAGAGGTTAGGATAGTAGACCAACTGCGTGAGGAGGGTTTGGATAAAGAAACAATAGGGCGTGAGGAGTTTTTAAGGCGGGCTTTTCTTTGGAAAGATAAATATGGCGGGCGCATAGTAAAGCAGTTGCGCCGTATGGGCAGCTCTTGCGATTGGACAAGAGAAGCATTTACAATGGACGAGCGTTGCTCCAAAGCCGTTAGAGAAGTATTTGTTAATTTTTATAACAAAGGGCTTATTTATCAAGGCAAGCGTATAATAAATTGGTGTCCGAGTTGCCGCACAGCGCTTTCGGATACCGAAGTAGAATATGCCGAGCAGGCAGGGCATTTGTGGCAGATAAACTATCCTTTAGAGGACGGCACGGGCGGCGTTGTTGTCGCAACTACCCGCCCCGAAACTATGCTAGGCGATACTGCTGTTGCCGTAAACCCATTGGATGAGCGATATTCTGCTCTTGTAGGCAAGAAACTAAAACTGCCCCTAACTAACCGATTGATACCCGTAGTTTTCGACGATTATGTGGAAATGGAATTTGGCACAGGAGCGGTAAAAATCACCCCCGCCCACGACCCCAACGACTTTGAAGTGGGAGAAAGGCACTCTCTGGAAGTCATCCGCATTATGGACGACAGCGGTATAATGAACGAAAACGCTTTTGCTTACACGGGATTAGACCGTTACGAGGCAAGGGAGCGCATTATTAAGGACTTGGCAGAGGGCGGATATCTTTGTGAAACCAAAGACTATTTGCACAATGTTGGGCAGTGCTACCGTTGCGACAGCACGGTAGAGCCTATTGTTAGCAAACAATGGTTTGTAAAAATGAAAGAGCTTGCCGCCCCTGCAATAGAGGCGGTAAAAAAGAATGATATAAGGTTTGTACCGCCTAGGTTTTCCAAACAATACTTCCATTGGATGGAAAATATTAGAGATTGGTGCATAAGCCGTCAGCTTTGGTGGGGGCATCGTATTCCCGTTTGGTATTGTGATGATTGCGATGCAATTATTGTTGAAAAGCACGACCCCGCAAAATGCCCAAAGTGCGGTAGCGCAAATATAAGGCAGGACGAGGATGTATTGGATACTTGGTTTTCTAGTGCGCTTTGGCCCTTTTCCACCCTTGGCTATCCCGAAAAGACCGCCGACCTAGAATATTTTTATCCCACGGATGTTTTGGTTACGGGTCACGATATAATTACATTTTGGGTATCCAAAATGATATTTTCGGGTATCGAATGTATGGGAGAAAAGCCTTTTTCCGAGATTGTCATACACGGACTTATTCGTGATGCGTTGGGGCGCAAAATGTCCAAATCTCTTGGCAACGGCGTAGACCCCATTGAGCTTATAGACCGCTATGGAGCAGATAGCTTGCGCTTTAGTTTATGCACGGGTGTAGCCCCCGGCACGGATATAAAATTTGCCGAAGACAAGCCAGAACCCGCTCGCAATTTTATGAATAAGATATGGAATGCGGCACGCTTTGTGCTTATGAATATAGAGGGGCGCACTCTTCCCAAAATTGAAAATGTGAACTTTTCCGCAGCCGATAAATGGATTTTAAATTCATTAAATCAAGTGGTATCCGAGGTAAACCAAAATTTGGACAAGTATGAATTCGGCATTGCCGCAGCAAAGCTTTATGACTTTATTTGGAGCGATTATTGCGATTGGTTTATCGAACTTACAAAGCCCGTACTTTATGGCGAGGACGAGGCTCAAAGGGATGATTGCCTTGCAGTTCTTGATTATACATTAAAGACAATATTAAAGTTATTGCACCCATTTACGCCGTTTATCACAGAAAAAATTTGGGAGGAAAGCGGAGAAAAGGGCGCACTTATGCTAGAAAATTACCCTGGTTATAACGAAAAATTCAATTTTGCCAAGGCAGGGATGCGTTTTGAGGCAATAAAAGAGATTATCCGTTCGGTAAGGAACTTGAAAGCAGAAATGAATGTTCCTCCGTCCAAAAAAGTTAAGATATATGTTTTGTCCGAGGATGCGGAATTTATCAAGGAAAATCTTGCATATATCTACAAACTAGCCAATATTGAGGACGCAAAGTTTATAATTAACAAAGAGGAGATTAGCGAAAAAACCGCAGGGATTGTGTTGGACGGGGCAGAAATATTTGTGCCAATGGGCGACCTAATAGATACGGACAAGGAGATTGCCCGTTTGTCTAAAGAGGCGGACAAGGCAAGAGCGGAGCTTGAACGCAGTGAGAAAATGCTTGCAAATGCGGGCTTTGTGTCCAAAGCCCCCCAAGCGCTTATCGATAAGGAAAAGGCTAAGGTAGAAGAAAGCAAAGAAATACTTGAGAAACTTATCACACGCATTGCCGAGTTGGAGAGCTAATTTAATCAAAGCATAAAAAAGCACAAATCACGCCAAAATATGTAAAAATGTGCCTTCCCTTAAAGGTTAAAATAAGGGGAGGCATTTTTTATGGGCAGAAGAATAGTTATCACCTCTGGCAAGGGCGGCGTAGGAAAGACAACGATAGTGGCTAACTTAGGATTGCAGCTTGCCGCTAGCGGCGCTAGGGTAGCTTTGGTGGATGCAGATATTGGGTTGAATAACTTGGATGTTGCTTTGGGTATGGAGCATAAGACGGTATATGATATTGGGGATATTGCCGACGGGAAATGCCGCTTAAAACAGGCGCTTATAAGGGATGAGCATTTGCACAATTTGTACCTTTTGCCCTCTGCAAAAGTTAATGGCGCAAGGGTGACAACACAAATATTTTCTTCAATAGTAAACGAACTTGCAGAGGGCTTTGAATTTGTGCTAATAGATTGTCCTGCGGGCATAGAGAGCGGTTTTCACCGTGCGGTAATAGCCGCTCACGAGGCAATAACGGTAACCACTCCCCACATAAGCGCAGTAAGGGATGCCGACAAGGTGCTTAGCTTGTTATCCACCTATAATATTGAGAGCGTTGCGCTGGCGGTAAATAGAGTGCGTGGGGATTTATCGGTAAAGGGGAGTATGATGGGGGCGGAGGAAATAGCGCATTTATTGCGTGTGCCGCTTTGCGCTGCGCTCCCCGAGGATGATGGTATATCCGTATTTGGCATAGCCGACTATAACAAAAAAGACAAGACAAACAGGGCATACAAGTTGTTTGCCGACTATATAGTCAATGGCGGCGGCAGAGTGTATAATTGTGAAAGGAACTATAAAGGATTTTTTTATAAATTAAAAAACAGGGAGGATTGATTGTGGAAAATGCAGGAAAACACGCTGTTTATCGGTTGAAAAGGGTGTTGCTAAATGACAAGACATTGCCAACAGGCTTGCCGGGACTACTTAGGTCAGACCTAACAAAGGTGATTGCAAGTTACTTTGATTTTGATGAGAGGGAGTTGGAAATAGATATTGACCTTGACGCAAGCGGCAAGTATCACATAAAAATATTTGCGCCGGCAGAGCGGGTAAAGAATGTAAAAATTCTTTAAAAGTTGCGGTACTCGGGGCAATCTTTTATTTTAGTATTCAAAGGGTGGGCGATACAGAGTGCGGCAAGCATATCTTCCGACATATCCTTTAGGTATATACCGTTCTCGTCCGTTAGCTTAAATTTGATGATTTTATTGCTTTTTATCAGTTTTAACAGCTCAATTAGCCTTAAATCGTGGCTGACAATCACCGCCACCTCGTGTATTGGGTGAGAGCGGTCTTTCATATAGGGCAGGGCGATATGGCGATAGCTTTCCTTTTCCGTGCCGCTTGTAGCAGAAAGATACACCATTACCGACATAATGCCGAGCGAATAATTTATCTTGAAAAAGGCTGTTGCAATAAACCCCGCTAACATTAAAAACGCAAGCGCTTCCCCCGCTATTCGCAAGTACTTTAGTGCGGTAATCGGCTTTTTTGCAAGCGCCATAATTATTCTGCCGCCGTCTAGTGGATATACGGGTATTAAATTAAATAGCGCAATCCCAATATTTATGTTGCGAAACATCTCTGTATATGGATAGGTTGCTGGGAACAGCCACCACAAAGCGGTAGTTAACGCAGCAAGCATAAGGCTTACGATAGGACCCGCCACCGCTATTTGCACCGCATCGGAGCGGGCAATCTTTTCACCGCCATAAAGCACAGCACCATATGGCATAATCACAATTTTGTTTAGGGAATAGCCACGATTATAGGCAATCGTAGCGTGTCCTATCTCGTGCAACACCGCAGCAAACACCGTAGCTGTTAACTCAATATATTTTCCTTGCAGTGTGAGAACGAGCGCATAAACAAAAAATGCAGGGTGGAAACTTAACCTAAACATAACTAAATCTATGCGCCGCTCCAACGCTTTATAACACAACAAGCGTGCGGTTGCTTTAATAAAAGCAAATATAAATAATTATTGATTAATTGCCAATTATATAGTATTATATATAAGGAGAATAAGGTTTTTATTAATTAAGAAAAACCTAGACTAAATTTTTTTAAGGAGAAATTAATGAAAGAAAGCAAGCTTTTTATTAAATACCGCACAGGCGGTAAAGTTTATACAGATGATTTATATCAAACCCAACATTATTTTATTGAAAACGACTGTCAAGGCGACAGGCTAAAGGTGAAAATAATTCCCAGAGAAAAACTTGAGCTTATCGCATTTGAACTACAATACGGACGGGAGTTTGCACAAGAGGATAGATTTTTTGCCAACGGCTACCAATCGTGGACGACTTCAAGGGAGTATCAAAAGCAGGATAAATATAAAGGGCTGTCGCCGCTTACCAAAATAGTTCCTCTTGCCAAACAGCTTGCAGCAACAACGGGCGACTATCTGTTTTGCCCCTATCCCCAAAAAAGCGGGATATTCAGGAGCTATACCTATACCTATATTAGGCGAGAGGAAGAGGTTGAGTTATGGGGTTCGCTTAGTGAGCGTCAAGGCTTTACTATTTTTAGCGCAGATATGAATCAAGGCTTGTTCACAATCGCAAAAGATGTGGAGGGGCTTACAATAGATTCTCCGTATGAGTTGCTGGATTTGGTAAAGCTAACGGGTGTGTATGACGGGGTTTTTGACTCCTATTTTAAAACAATGGGTGTTGCCGCACCTAGGATAGAGCATTTGTCGGGATACACATCTTGGTACAATTATTTCCAAAAGATAGACGAGAGCATTATTTTGCGTGACCTAAACGGTTTGGACAGAGCAAAAGACCACTCCTCTATTTTCCAAATAGATGACGGCTATGCGCCTTTCGTGGGCGATTGGCTAGATAAAAATCCCACAGATTTTCCTAACGGTATGCGCCCGCTTGCCCAAAAAATTCACGATAAGGGCTATCTTGCGGGCATATGGCTTGCGCCGTTCAATGTGCAGAGGGCATCTCGCACGGCAAGGGAGCATCCCGATTGGTTAATAAAAAAGAAAAATGGCAAACCGCTGCTAGGTTGCGCTGGTTGGGGCGGAGCATATACGCTGGATATTTACCACCCCGAGGCACGGGCGCATATGAAAAAGTTTTTTGATGTGATATTAAATGATTGGGGGTACGACCTTGTAAAGCTGGATTTCCTATACAGTCAATGTATGCAGCCACGCAATAACAAGACCCGTGGCACAATAATGTGTGAGGCTATGGAGTTTTTGCGTGAGTGCGTGGGCGACAAGCTAATACTTGGCTGCGGTGTTCCGCTTGGCGCAACCTTTGGCTATGCGGATGCTTGCCGCATAAGCTGTGATGTGGACTTAACCTATAAAGATAAAATATACAACAAACTGCATATCAACCGTGAAGTGCCTTCCACCCAAAACGCAATGACAAACTCAATATTCCGCCGTCACCTAAACGGCAGAGTGTTTTGCAATGACCCCGATGTGTTTTTCCTGCGAGATTTCAACTTGAAGTTCACCAAAGAGCAAAAGTTATTGCTTGCAAAAATAAACAACTTGTTTGGCAATGTGCTTTTTGTGTCCGATGATATTGGGCGGTATAAAGACGAGGAATTGGAAATCTTAAAAAAGGCTTTCAAAAAGTCCAATGCAATCATCATTAGCGCAGAGTTTGTGGCCAGCGACACTATAAGCATAGTCTATCTTGAGGACGGCGAGAAAAAGAAACTCACCTTTGATTTGCCCACGGGAGAGAGCAACTTGGAGTGGTAAGTTTGTTAAAAAAGCGATAATCACGCTTAAAAGGATAGCAAGCTTAAAGGATAGCAAGAAATAATTTAATAAAACTCTACTTTGTAAAAGACAACACAAGGCTGCTCTTTTGTAATGCCCACTCCCAAATTTAAACACTTTTGGGGTCGCTATCATTAGAGGCAGCCTTTTTAGTACCCTTTATCATTTTTCAAAGCGCATATTCTTTTTAATAAACATATACTAATATTATGACTGCGATACGATTGACTTTAGCGAGGGGTGAGGAGCGGATAGAAAATTATATTCTGTCTCGCCTAGAAACCTGCAATGAAACAAGTGTAAAAATAACTAGGCATAAAAAATTTATTTTTATAGATATTAGCGCAAAAAACGATATTTTTGCCGAGGTAAGGGATATTATTAGTTCGGTAATCCTTGTTTTTTATAAGTACGATTATCTAAAAGAAAATATTACGGCAATAGACGAATACAAAATGGAGCATTATGCGCTTATGGGCGCACTTCTTAACTTTGACGAGGAGCAGGAAAAGTTTATTGTGGAAAAAGGCTTGGAAAACCGTGCGGACTATTCTATTAACTCAATTTTTGAGTTTCGTTGTTCCCGACTTAAAGAATCTTGGAAAAATATAGCTCTGCTTGCCAACCGACTGCTATCCCAATGCGACGGCGAGGAAGATATTTACGACCTAGTGTTTTTTCTTATTGCAATAGACTCCGAGCTTTCTCCCCGTGTGCGCATTAGCGGAGAGCTAGACCGCATAATTTTGTTTTCAAATAGTACAGAGATACCTCTGCCAGCTTTGAGCGGCGACATCTCCGCCGATATTTTAATTGCCGCAATACGGGAGCGCCCGTCTAGCATTGTGATAAGCGACTGCGATATAATTTCTAAAGAGCTGTTGCAGGCAATAAAAAAGCTTGGGAATGGATTTTAAATTTTTGCAAAACAAGGCGAAAAACCGCATATAATGTTGCTCAAGATACAAAATGGTAGTTATTAGGGTGTTCCAATATGTATAACTTTACATATGTGGTTATATAAATTTATTTATTTTGGGTTACTCTAATTCTTTGTTTATTTTGGCTATAAAATTGGTTTCACATAATTTTACCTAAAATTTCCGCATTTGCTCACTTGTAGTTAGGCAAGTATTATGGTACAATTTTCTAGGTATGTGCAAATCTAGTAATAAAGTATCTTTTTATATTATTTTAATATTGCTTATTGCGGCAACTCTTTTTGTGTATGGTGCAAACATCACATATACTGCATATGCAGAGGAAGTTTTTATAGAAATTGATGCGATTACACGCTTAAATTACGAGGGCGAAAGAGTGCCGTATCAAACGGGCAGTTTTTCACGAGGGGTGCAAATAGAGCTTTTGCTCAACTCTCCCAGCCTTAAAGTTGAGATAAGAGAGGATACGGGCGGCAAGTTTGAACTTCGTGAGTATTATAATAGGGCTGTCACAGGCGGCAAAGCGGTTGTAGATATCAATTATGACGGGGCTTTGCGGGTAACTTTGATTGCAGAGCATCTGGACGGCAGAGAAATAAAGCGATTGGAAAGGAATATCTTATCGGACAACCAACCGCCCCCCGCTCCTATTTTGGATACGGCGCAATTGGAAGTATACAGGCAGCAGCCTTTTAATCTTGCATATACATTGGTAAATGACTCACGCTCCGGCATAGACCCCGTGCGCTCCAGATACACTTTTACCGACACTAACGGCACGGTGAGAATTGAGAATGCTTTGGGTGCAGTTGACTATAATGAGCGCTTTATTGCAGGGATAGATGCAAACGGAATAATTAGGTTTGAGTTATACGACAATGCGGGCAATAAGGGCAGTTATGAGTATTTTTATTCCCGATACGGTATCCCAGAGTCACCCATACCAACAGTTACTTTATCCCAAAACACCGATTTTGCTAGGGAAGTTATTATTGAGATAACTTGGGGCGAGGACTATGACGGGCATCCGTTTGCGATAAAAGAATATACCTTGGTTAACCCCGCAGGTCAACATCGCAAACCCTACACAGCGCCTTTTAGCGTGGTTACAGAGGGGAGCGGCACATTAATTGTATATTATTATCAGGACGGAGCAGAAAAAAGCGTTAGTATTACACTTCCTTACATAGATAGAACACCGCCCGGGGTAGAAACTATATCATCTAGCTTTACTGTTTACTGTGACCTTACTTCGCCCGATATGCCGTTATACGCATCGGTTAGGGCATTGGACAGCGCAAGCGGAATTAAAGAGGTGCGCTTTTCAACGGGAGAAACTTTTGTTAGCGACCCAGACAATCTTTACAAAGGAAATATTGTAAACAAGCCCTCATTTAAAATATTAGCAGAGGACAACGCAGGGAACATTCAAGAATATAGCGTGATTGGCTTAGATTATGACTACGAGGGAATCGCCCTTTATGCGGAGATGTTTGCTGAACTTAACAAAGATGACTACACCGCTAACGGGTGGGAAAATGTGCTTAGCGCATTCCGTGCGCTCAGTATGGACTTTGTAACCGAGATATCATCAAATGCGCTTGCCGCTAGCAAGAGAAATGCCGCCGCCGCTGCCGATGTGGGTATTACTTTTGTGACAAGAATAAACGATATCCCCCAAGGACTTTCGGGCGCAATGATGTTTACTATCGACTCCAACACTCTTTCTTTAAAAAAAGGTGATAATGTTGTCATTCACATAAACAAAGCGGGCGGCGCAGATGCGGAAATAAATGCAAGAATGGATAGCGCCAAGACGCTTAGCAATATGCCCCACTCTTATAGCTTTAATTTATCCGCAGTTAATTCAGCGGGAAATCCCGTTGCAATACCTAGCGGAGGGGTGGTAAATATTGTAATGCCCATTGGCACAAAGGATGCGGAAATATACTATTATGACGGTGATAAACTTACCAAACTTCAATCGGAGTTACTAGAGGATGGAAAGTTGTCGGCGGCGATAACTTCCTTTGGCGACTTTTATATCACTAGCACACCCGCAGATGAGGTTAAGGGCGGGCTTGTTATAGGCGGCAAGGTGTACAGCACAGAATTATTGCTAATTACAGCCGCTATTGTAGTGGGCGGCTCTGCCGTAGCGGCGCTTATCGTGGTATTGGTAAACAAAAAGAAAAAGAAAGGTTAAATAACATTATTTATTTGCAAAAAGCATAAAAAAAGAGGTAATGCAAGGGATACTCCTTATATTACCTCTTTTTGTT
>JBAZCO010000042.1:0-13225 GCA_041654915.1 Clostridia bacterium
ATCTGCCATACCTGTTATAACGGGCATTGGCATAATTCTTTGGTCGTTGATAAAAATTGTGCCGTCTTTTTTTAGGTAATGACACCAACGCAGCGCCTCTAATCTTTCAAAAGCGATAATATAATCTGCATCCCCTTCGGATATGATGGGAGAAAATATCTCCTGCCCTATTCTAGCGTGAGTTACAACACTGCCGCCTCGCTGTGACATACCGTGAACTTCGGAAAGTTTGCAGTCTAGCCCCAAACCTTGGGCAAGTGAGCCTAATACTCGGCTTGCAAGCAAAGTGCCTTGCCCGCCTACTCCAACTATCAATATATTTTTTTCCATACTATCCTCAAAATTGCTGGTTAAGGGTTTTCGCCCGATTCAATTGCGTCAAATCTACAAAGTTTGGGGCATACGCCGCACCCAACGCATAGTTCGGCATTAATTTTGATTGTGCCGCCAATGTTCTCTATTGCAGGGCAACCTATCCTAAGGCAGGCTCGGCATTTTGTGCATTTTTCGTTAATAAAATAGGGTGCTGGATGTTTTTTAAATAAAAGCACGCAAGGACGGCGGGCGATAATCACACTTACCGTATCCTTTGCAACTTCCTCTTTTATCACAGCCTCTGCCTCTTTCAAGTCGTATGCGTCCACGACCCTAACGCTAGGAACGCCCAAAGCTTTTACAAGTGCCTCAAGGTCAAGAACGGTTGCGCTCTCACCTTTTAGTGTCTTGCCCGTTGATGGGTTTTCTTGATGCCCCGTCATACCTGTGGTGGAGTTGTCTAAAATAATTGTGGTTGAGCGCCCTTTGTTATAAACCGCATTTATCACACCCGTTATACCGCTGTGAATAAAGGTGGAATCGCCTATCACGGCAACCATATTATCCGCCTGCGGAGCGCCCGCCTTGTCAAAGCCGTGCGCCATTCCCACGCTTGCGCCCATACAAATACACAAGTCCACAGCCTCTAGCGGCTTGAGAGCACCCAAGGTATAGCAACCAATGTCACCCGATACGGTTATTCTCAACTTCTTGAGGATATAAAAAATTCCTCTGTGCGGGCAGCCCGCACACATAACGGGCGGTCGCCCCGGGGGTGAAAATACACTTTTAGGCGAGGTTTCGCCGTACAGTTTTTCCCGTATAACAGCGGCGGAAAGCTCTCCCTGTCGCCCAAATATATCCTTGCCACGGCAAGGTATTCCGCTTGCCTTTAGCTTATCTTCAATAAACGGCTCAAGTTCTTCCACAACCAACAGTTCGTCAACTTCGCTGGCAAACTCTCTTATCTTTTCAATCGGCAGGGGATACACAAGCCCCAACTTGAAAATAGATGCGTCGGTCGCCTCTTTTACATATTGGTAAATCGCACCTGCGCAAACAATACCAAGTTTTTTATTGCGGTATTCAATCTTGTTCAAGGGGGATGTGTTTGCCGCCTCGCTAAGTCTGTTTTCCCTATCCTCTACGGCAATATGCCTTCCCCGTGCCATTGCAGGCATCATAACATATTTTTGAGGGTCTTTGGTGTAGGGTTTTAAGCCGACTTCCGTCCTTTCACCAAGAGTAACCATACTTTGGCTGTGCGCTATCCTAGTGGTTAGCCTAAGAAATACGGGAGTATCATACTCCTCCGACAGCTCATATGCCGCTTTTACATACTCTTTTGCCTCGTTTGCATCCGACGGCTCTAACATTGGGATATGTGCGCTTAGTGCGTAATATCTGCTATCCTGCTCATTTTGTGAGCTGTGCATTGCGGGGTCGTCTGCAACCACTAGCACAAATCCTGCATTTACACCCGTATAAGCGGCGGTAAAAAGCGGGTCGGCTGCCACATTGACACCCACATGTTTCATACAAGCCATAGACCGTGCGCCCGCAATGGATGCGCCAATCGCTACTTCGGCGGCAACTTTTTCGTTGGGCGCCCACTCGCTGTAAATTTCGGGATATTTTGCTATAAACTCGGTAATCTCAGTAGACGGTGTGCCGGGATAGGAGGAAACAACTTTCACTCCCGATTCGTATGCCCCCCGTGCAACCGCCTCATTACTAAGCATTAATTTTTTCATATGCACCTTGCTTGTCATTCTCCCTGCCCACGAAGGTCGGTAACCCGCTTGCTCTTGCCCTCAAAGCGCTTTAAAGAAAGCGGTTCGGCAAGCTTAACTGTGGTATCTATTTGTAATACTGTCTTTAAGTTGTGGCGGATTTTATCCCTTAACTTGGTAAGCTTGTCATAGTCGGTTAGCAAACTGCCGTCGGCAACCTCTACTTTGACTTCCAACTTGTCTAGGTGATGCTCACGGGTAAGCACTATCTCGTACTGACCGCCCACCTCGGGCATATCCATAAGCACTCCCTCTATTTGTGAGGGGAACACATTTACGCCCCTAATTATTAACATATCATCGGAGCGCCCACGAAGTTTGGACATCCTTACAAGTGTTCTGCCGCATTCGCAAGTGGAGTAGTCAAGCTTGGTGATATCCCTTGTGCGATATCTTATCACAGGCATACCGTCCTTGGTAAGAGTGGTGAGAACAAGTTCGCCGTATTCGCCTTCGGCAACGGGTTGCATTGTGTCTGTATTTATAAGTTCGGGATAAAAATGGTCCTCATTTATGTGCATACCGCATTTATGTACACACTCGCCCGACACCCCCGGTCCGATAATTTCGGATAGTCCGTAGTTGTCGGTGGAAAACAAGTTGAGTTTCTTTGCAATTTCACGGTGCATCTCATCCGATGACGCTTCAGAGCCAAACAGCCCTATCCTAAGCTTGAAATCCTTAATGTCGTAGCCTAGTTTTTCTATCATTTCGCCTATGTACAATGCGTATGACGGGGTACTTACCAACACGGTAGCGCCCAAATCTTTTAGGAGCATAATCTGCCTTTCCGTATTGCCGGAGCTAGCGGGGATAACGCAAGCGCCAATCTTTTCTGCCGCTTGGTGCATTCCCAACGCCCCTGTGAAAAGCCCGTAGCCAAAGGATATTTGAATAATATCGGTTGAGTTTACACCCGCCGCCGCAGTAACCCGAGCGCAGCAGTCCTCCCAAACCCGCATATCGTTTTGCGTATAGCAAACAACCGTGGGCTTACCGCTAGTGCCGCTTGATGCGTGTATGCGGCGCATATTATCCTTGTTAACGGCTACCATACCATAAGGATAGGTATCCCTAAGGTCACTTTTTACGGTGAACGGTATCCTAGACACATCGGCAAGCGTTTGCAAGCTGTCGGGGTCAAACCCCGCATCGTCAAATTTCTTTTTGTAGAATGGAACATTTTCATAGGCATACTTAACGATTTTTTTCATTCGTTCAAGTTGCAGTTTTTCCATTTGGGAACGAGGCATTGTTTCGTGCTTTTTATCAAATATCATTTTTGTTCTCCTTGTTTAAGAGATTGGTTATTTTTCCTTTCGTAATTAATAAGGCAGCCCGCCTTGATAATATCTTTTTCCGCAACGGTAAGCGGGTCTAGGGTGAACTCTGCGGTAAAGCCGCCGCCCTCTCTATGCACATATGCTTGCGCTTTGCCGCTTGCCAAAACTGCGTCCACAGTTTTAATAACTATTATATCACCCTCGTCAAGGGGGCGAGAATTATCGTATCTAAACGGCAGCATTCCCCAATTGATAAGGTTGCTGCGATAGCGTTTAGTTGCATATTCTAGTGCGATATTAGCCGCACCGCCAAGCACTCTCTGTGAGGATGCCGCCTGTTCACGGGCGCTGCCGTCACCGGGCTTTAACGCAAATATTGCGCTCCCCAAAGACACCGTGCCTTTTATTCCGCCTGCGGCGGCTATCGCTCTTGCATACTCATTGGGCAGCGCATCGCCTTTTTGCCGTGCATCCTCCTCCGCCTTTACTGCTTTTGCCCGCCCCACATAGTAAGGAGCTTTACGCCCCAAAGTAAACTCTGCTAGCTTTAGGGGATTGGAGCGATAAGAGGATGCCTCGCCTGAAGGTATAAGTTCGTCTGTTGTTGTCACGGGGTCATTTATCACCGTAATTAACTTTAATAATAAGTTGTCTTGCAAGGGGAGAATATCTGGCCAATCGGAGATATTAGGACCGTAAACAAGTTCTTCTTGCGGGTTGCTTTGCCCGTATCCCTTAAATACCCTATTCCCATAAACTGACGGGTCGTAGGTAAATGGGGGGAGTGTGTTGTTATAGTCTTGCCCTAGCGCAGAGGTGAGGTAACCGCCGTTTGCCGCTGTGGCGGCAATACTTCTTGCGTCCATTAATGCAACCGATGCAATCTGCCCGTCTGACGGCTTGCTTCCCTCACGAGAGGGAAAGTTGCGTGTGGTGTGGCGCACAGAAAACCCGTTATTAAACGGCACATCTCCTGCGCCAAAGCAAGGACCGCAAAATGATGTTTTTACCACAACGCCTGCTGCAACAAGAGCGGCTAGCGCACCTTTTTTTATCAAATCTAAATATATGGGCTGTGAGCCGCAATATACGCTTGCCGAAAGTGTGTTTCCAATGGACTTGCCCTCAAGTATCCTTGCCGCCTCAAAGATATTGTCGTATGTGCCGCCTGCACAGCCTGCAATTATTGCTTGGTCTACCTTTATTCTGCCGTCTTTGGTAATTTTATTGGTGAGTGTGAAAGAAGGATTTTTTAATAATTCTCTGCCCTCTTGCTCGCACTTGCCAAGCACAGTGTATGGGTCGGCTAACAGTTCGTTTAGTGTGTAAACATTGCTTGGGTGAAAGGGAAGTGCAATAACCGGCTCGGCGGCGGACAAGTCCACTTCGATAAGCAAGTCGTAGTATGCGCCGTCTTGCGGGGCAAGCTCTTTGTAGTCGTTTTCTCGCCCGTGCGCTATATAGTAGTTCCTTACCGCCTCGTCCGTTTGCCAAATAGAGGAAAGACAGGTGGTTTCGGTAGTCATAACATCAATGCCGTTGCGATACTCTATGGGAAGTGCCGCAACACCCTCGCCAAAAAACTCCATTACTTTGTTCTTTACTAACCCGTCTTTAAATACGGCTTTAATTATAGACAATGCTATGTCTTGCGGACCAACCCCTTTTCTCGGCTTGCCGTAAAGCTTAACGCCAACTATCTCGGGGTAAGTGATATCATAGGTCTTGCCCGTGATTTGCTTTACTAGCTCTGGACCGCCCTCGCCAATCGCCATAGTGCCAAGCGCTCCATAACGGGTATGGCTGTCGCTGCCAAGAATCATTTTGCCGCCCGCCGCCATCTGCTCACGCATATAGGTATGGATAACCGCTTGATTTGGCGGCACATAAATTCCGCCATACTTTTTTGCCGCCGACAGCCCAAATATATGGTCGTCACTATTGATAGTGCCGCCCACAGCGGCAAGACTGTTGTGGCAATTGGTCAATACATAGGGCAAAGGAAAGCTATCAAGCCCAATCGCCTTAGCTGTTTGGATAATGCCCACAAAGGTGATATCGTGGGATGCAATTGCATCAAACTTAATATTTAGGGGTGCATCCTTTTGGGTTGTTTCCAATATGTTGTGGTTTGCTAAAATGCGATAAGATATCGTCTTTTTATAAGCGTCTTTTATTTCACTTGGAGTAAGCCCTATACTCTCCGAATCAAGGTAAATTTTCCCGTTATTATAGTATGCTCCTCGGGGATGTATTTTTATCATTGGCGCTCTCCTACAAACGATTATCCTTAAATAGTATAAGTAATATAATATAATAATAGTATGATTAACATAAATAATACTCTATTCTATAATAAAATGCAAGCAAAATACAGTAATAGTGGATATAGAATAGCCAGCCGCAGATATATTAAAAAGACAATGAATGCATTTGTAGTAACACAAAAAAAAATATATACATAACTTGTAATGTGGGTTTACAAGCCTATAATATAAAGGAGGTAAAGAAGCAATGGGCGGATTTAATGGATTCGGTGGCTTTGGCGGCATGGGCTGCGGAGGCGACAAAGGCGGTTTTGACTGCAACTGTTTAATATGGATATTACTCCTTACATCTTGCTGCGGTTGCGATATGGACTGCTGCGATTTGATACTTATCCTTCTATTACTTAACTGCTGCGGCGGCAAGGATAAACCTTATCACCAATGCAAATAGTGTAGCGGGAAAACAAAAGGGGCTTAGAAGCCCCTTTTGTTTTTTTAAAAGATATTTAGTTTAACTTCAAGCGCAAGTAATCTCTACCGTAAACTTGTTGACGCCCATAAAAATTGTAAATGCGGCTGGTTCGTCCTTACTTTGTGTGTAAGTGACATCCATCACATTATCAATTTCAGTAGCGGCAAACTCGCCCAAAAGTACTGTGATATCCGATGCGGTCATACTAATTCACCTCCTTTGTATAGCATTATATTTATCCTTGTCCCTTTTCGAGAAAACATCTGTTTTTGCTTTAAGCCACTGCTTAATTTAAAGTGTCAAAAAAGCGGCTTTTCCGAGGGGGTAAGGCTATAATACTACAAAATTAGCGATGAAATATAACTTTTAATAGGAAAATTTGTCGAAATTTGGTATTACTTCTTTCGGGGTTTTTTTGTTATGCTCTCTTGCAGCGCCCTTTCTTGCTCCTCTGTAACCTCGACAAAATCTTGGGGAAGGCTGTCCTCATTAAACAAGAGGTAAAAAGCGGGAGCGGACGGGTGGTCTTGGAGCATTTGCCCACGAGGATATTTTCTTAATTCCCAAAGCATAGCTAAGTCGCCCGAACCGCCTGCAACCATTGCCGAAAACAAGAAAATGTATAAAATATTTAGATATATCCCCGCAAAAATTAAGGGAATAATTCCCGTTACAATCACGGGCAGAACAAGTACAAACCTAAATTTAGCAACTGTTAGCGGTTTTTCCCCATAACAATAGGCCGCCATAATTTTGGGTATAAAGCCAAACTTAATATCAGCGGGTTTCATACCGCAAATAAGATGTGCAAGCCCGTGTAATAATTCGTGAAGTATAATTAGTGCAACATACCCAACTGCAAGTATGAGGATATCCCAGAGCGTTAACACAAACAACCCGCCCTTTGCTGCAATATTTATCACTGTTCCCAATATAAGAAAAATAAAAAAAATCAGTGATGCAAGTTTGCTCACCTTTTTCATATTGATAGCAACAAGCTGTTTTTTCATACCCTGTTGTTCCATTTTTGCACCCTTGACCTATGCTTTTATATGTTTTTAAAAAGCAAAATATCCGTTTATCTCATTTCTAATACATTGTATTTTAATAATGTATATGTTGTTAATTATATATTAGTTTCAAATTTTTGGCAATAAAAAAACCGCAAGGCGCATACTGCTCCTTGCGGTTTTTAGTTTGTTAAACGCAATTATATTTCTATTTAGCGTATTCTACGCTTCTTAGTTCTCTTATTACATTCACTTTAATTTGTCCCGGATATTCCAATTCGGACTCTAGCTTTTTGGCGATTTCTTTCGCCATAAGCACTGTTGCCGCATCGTCTACTGTTTCGGGCTTTACGATTACTCGTATCTCTCTACCCGCTTGTATTGCAAACGATTGCTCTACTCCTGCGAACGAGTTTGCTAAACTTTCCAGTTTTTCCAATCTTTTTACATAATATTCTAGTGACTCTCGTCTTGCTCCCGGTCTTGCGCCGCTAATTGCGTCCGCCGCCTGAACAAGGATTGCCTCTAGCGTTGTTGCCTCAACATCACCGTGGTGAGCGGCTATTGCGTGAACAACCTTTTCGCTTTCCTTATATTTTTTTGCTAATTCCACGCCTATTTGCACATGCGTGCCTTCGTATTCGTGGTCTACGGACTTGCCTAAGTCGTGCAGCAGCCCTGCTCTTTTGGCAACTTTAATATCTGCGCCCAGCTCGGCGGCAAGTAGCCCTGCAAGGTGTGAAACTTCTAACGAATGTTTTAGCACATTCTGCCCATAGCTTGTTCTAAATTTCATCCTGCCAAGTAGCTTTACTATCTCGGGATGCACGCCGTACAATCCCGCATCAAATACAGCGGCCTCCCCCGCCTCTTTGATGGTTGCATCCATATCCCGTCTTACTCTATCGGCAACTTCTTCTATCCTGCCGGGGTGTATGCGCCCGTCGGATACAAGCTTTTGGAGTGTGAGCCTTGCTATCTCTCTCCTCACAGGGTCAAAGCCTGTAAGGGTGACTACATCGGGGGTATCGTCTATAATAATATCTACTCCCGTTGCGCTCTCTAGCGCTTTGATGTTGCGCCCCACTCTGCCAATAATCCTGCCCTTCATATCCTCGCTGGGAAGTTCCACAACGGATATCGTTGCCTCGGACGATTGGTCTACTGCACATCTTTGTATAGCTAGTGCTATAATATTGCGTGCTTTTTTCTCGCCTTCTTCTCTTGCTTCATTTTCGATTTCTTTAACGAGAATAGCTGCATCTTTGCGGGCATCATCTTGCATTTCATCAATAATAACTTGTTTTGCCTCGCCTCTGGTCATACCGCTAACCTTTTCCAGCTCCGCCATCATACGCTCGCTGTGAGATTGCAGTTCGGTTTGTTTTGCCTCTAACTCTTTTCCTTGGAGTTCTAGGTCTTTTCGTGTTTTCTCGATAAGGTCGAGTTTTTTGTCCATAGCATCCTCTTTTTTATTGAGGGAGTCTTCCTTTTGGTTTAGGCGTGACTCTTGTCTTTGCATTTCGGACCGTCTTTCTCTGGATTCTTTTTCAAACTCGTTGCGCAGTCTGATTTGTTCTTCTTTTGCCTCGAAAAGCGCATCTTTGCGAAGGGTTTTAGCCTCCAACCGTGCGTCTTCTATTACTCGTGCGAATTCTGCTTGTGCGTCGCCCATTTTCTTTTTAAGATAATACCTGTAACTTAGGTAACCTACAAACCCTCCCAAAATTAGTGGGACGATTACTAACGGTGCGACTGCCCAAGGAGGAATGGCACTTATCAGTGTCAGACTGCTTAGCATTTTAACCTCCTGTTTTTTTGTTATTTAAATTTGAAATTACGCATAGCATCACGGTCGTTCGCTACCGTGATACAATAATTATAATAATTATACATCTTTGGCAAGCATTTGTCAATCAATAAGAATACATCCGCCCCAGTGGGCTATGGCGTATATTTTTTACCTAGTTGCGTTTGCTATACCTAAAAGGCACATAACAATTATCGCCAAAAAAGGTGATAGATATGCTTTAGTCTTGCCAAAGATTATCTTATCAACAAGATAGCCCATTGATTGCCTGTTTGGGCATCAATATTTAGCATTATGGGCAACTATATTGTTGCTTTAATTTTTTCTTCCAACTCTTTGGCAATCTCGGGATTGGACTTGATAAACGCTACTGCCCTCTCTCTGCCTTGCCCAATTTTTTCGTTATTGTAACTAAACCAAGAGCCTGACTTGTTAACTAAATCCCGCTCCACGGCACAGTCCAAAATGCAGCCTGCTTGAGAAATACCTTGCCCATAAATCATATCAAACTCCGCCTGCTTAAACGGTGCGGCAAGCTTGTTTTTCACCACCTTTACACGGGTACGGTTGCCATATGGCACAGTGCCGTCTTTAAGGGTGTCTATCCTGCGCACATCCAGCCTAACGCTTGCGTAGAATTTAAGTGCTTTACCGCCGGGGGTTGTTTCGGGACTGCCAAACATAACTCCAACTTTTTCCCTAAGTTGATTGATAAATATTATGCAAGTATTGGTGCGGCTAAGGTAAGCTGCTAGCTTTCTTAGTGCTTGCGACATAAGGCGTGCTTGCAATCCTATGTGCGAATCTCCCATTTCCCCGTCTATCTCCGCTTTGGGTGTGAGCGCCGCTACGGAGTCAATAACTATCAAATCAATGCTCCCGCTTTTGATAAGCTCCTCCGCTATATCTAATGCCTGCTCGCCGTTGTCCGGCTGAGCAACATAAAGGTCTTTCAAATTTACTCCTAGGTTGGCGGCATAAGTGGGGTCTAGGGCATGCTCGGCATCAATAAATGCGGCAATCCCGCCCGCCTTTTGCGCCTCTGCTACTATGTGCAATGCTATGGTCGTCTTTCCAGAGGACTCCGGTCCGTAAATTTCTACTACTCTGCCTCTTGGAACACCGCCTATACCAATAGCAGCATCCAAAGTAATACAACCTGTTGAAATCACATCAATTTTCACTTTTTCGTTGCCGCTTAGGTTCATTATCGCACCCTTGCCAAAATTCTTTTCAATTTTGGCTAGCACATCCGCTAATGCCTTTTTTTTCTTTTCGTCCATTGTTATCTCCTTTTGTTAGAAATGATTTTTTATATGCTGAACGGCATAGAATAATGCCATATTTGCAGCTTGTCGCCGTATTGAGTTTCTATCGCCATCAAAAATATTCTTGTGAATATCTGTGTGTTGTTCGCTAACTGCCGCAATGTATACCAATCCAACGGGTTTTTCGTTTGTGCCGCCTTGAGGTCCTGCAACGCCTGTTATGGATACCGCTAACGCTATATTGGACGCAAGTAGTCCATTTGCCATTTCTATTGCAGTTTCTTGGCTGACTGCACCAGAGTCACGCAATGTTTCCACTTCCACGGCAAGCCTATCTATTTTGGAGTTGTTTGAGTAGGCAACAATCCCTTCGTAAAATACATTGGATGCGCCGGGGACACTTATAATTAGCGCCGATGCAAGCCCACCCGTGCAGCTCTCGGCAAGTGCAATATTTAAACCTTCGTAGTCTAATAAATCTACCAAAGTTTCTGCCAGAGTTAGTTCCCCATTGCCGTATGCCTCCTCTTGAAAAAGCTCCTCTGCCAGCAGTTCATCCTCCTCTCTCATATCGGAGAAGGTTAGCGTATAATCCATATCCCGTCCCTCTAGACGATAAGCCCATGAGGGAAAACACAAGGCAAGCCGTTTTACAATTTCTTGTTTTGTTGCGCATAGCTGTATGATTTTTGCCATAGCCGCACCGCCTTTATATCTCTTAGATTTCCACCACTTTGCCCTCTAGGTTAAAACCTGTTTGGGTAATTTTCACATTGTAGTATTCACCTATATCTAACGGAAAATCCGCAGTGAATAATATTTTTGTATCGATTTCAGGAGAGTTTTGTTCGTTTCTGCCATAAAACATACCTCTATCGTAATCTATACCCTCGTAGATAACGCTAATTGTCTTGCCAAGATATTTTTTATGGTTGTTTTCTATATTTTGGCTTTGAATTGCCGACAATATTTGCTCTCGCTTTGCTTTTATTCTTTTTGGCACTAGCCCCGTGTGCTTTGCCGCCGCTGTACCCTCCTCGACGGAGTAAGTAAAAAAGCCTGCATAATCTATATTGCCCTCGGCAATAAACGCTTTGAGTTTTGCAAACTCTTCCTCGCTCTCCCCGGGAAAGCCCACAATAAAGCTTGACCTTATTGCAATATCGCTATCCCTTGACTTGATGCGCTTGATTAACTCCCGTATCTTTTTTTCGTCCGAACGGCGGTTCATACGCTTTAGCACTCCGTCGTCTATGTGCTGCATTGGGATATCTAGATATTTGGCAAGCTTATCCTCGGCAGAGAGCATATCGATAAGCTCATCGTCTATAAGCTCGGGATATGCGTACATAAGGCGAATTTTTACAAAATCAAGGGGAATTAATGCAGATAACAGCTCTTTTAGCGCATATCTGCCGTACAAATCCTTGCCGTAGCGAGTGGTGTCTTGGGCGACAAGTATCAACTCTTTTACCCCTTGTTCCGATAGGCTTTTTGCCTCTTTTACAAGTTCCTCAATGGGGGTTGAGCGGTATCTGCCCCTAATAAAAGGTATGGCGCAATAAGAACAAAAATTGTCACACCCGTCCGCTATTTTTAAATAGGCATAGTGTGCAGGGGTAGTGAGTAGCCTACCTTTTTCGTAGTAGGTTTGCTTTTCATTTTTAACTAGCAAACGCTTATCCGACTCAACTATACTCACTATATCGTGGTAGCTGTTTATGCCAACAAACGCATCCGCCTCGGGCATAGACTTTTCAAGCTCTGCGCCATAGCGCTCGGCAAGACAGCCAAGCACAATCAACTTTTTGTTCGTTCCCTCTTTGAGGGCTGCAAACTCAAGTATTGTATCTATGCTCTCCTCTTTTGCTTTGTCGATAAAAGCGCAAGTGTTTATTAAGATAACATCGGCATCCTTGCCGTCTTGTACAATTTTATAGCCCGCCTTTTTGAAGGTGAACAATACATTTTCGCTATCGACACGATTTTTATCGCATCCTAAGGATACCATTCCTACCTTTTTCATTCGTCACTCTCGAAAATTTTCTTATATTCTTCCATACTAATAAGCACTTCACGGGGCTTGCTAGGGTCACTGCTGGAAACATAGCCACGGTCGGCTAAGTCGTCAAGAATCTTTTTTGCCTTGATGTAGCCAACATTATGCTTTGCTTGAGCGTTAGATATTGACGCTCTGTTCTCCAAAATATAGGTTTTTAGAATACGCTTTAGGGTGTTTTCGTAATCGTTATCCCGTTCGGTCGCCATGGCGGCTTTCTCTTTCTCTTGCTCCTCTTGGGGCTTATTTTTAATTAAAGTTGCAAGTTCATCATCAAAGTCACCGTCGTTATGTTTTTTTATAAAGTCGCAAACCTCTCTTAATTCTTTTATATCAATAAATGCGCCTTGCACTCTCTCTATGCTCTTCTTGAATGAAAATAGCATATCGCCTTTCCCCAACAGCCCTTCTGCGCCCCCTGTATCTAGAATAATGCGGCTGTCTTGATTGGTTATCACCGAAAAGGCAACACGGGCAAGAATGTTTGCTCTAATCAATCCCGTTATGACATTCACGGTTGGGCGTTGGGTAGCAAGCACAAGATGTATGCCCGATGCACGCCCCAATTGGGCTATGCGCACAATATATTCCTCTACTTGCCCTTTGCCTCTTATCATTAATTCTGCCATTTCGTCTATTACAAGCACAATGCGTGGCAATTTGGTAAGCACACCCTTTTCCCGTTCCAATTCATTGTAGGCATCCAACTCATTGCATTTGTTTTTTTCCATTAAGCCATAGCGTCTTTCCATTTCTTGGGTGAGCCAGCGAAGTAGGTTCACTGCGTGGTCTGGCTCTTTTACAGTTTCTTTTATCAAAAGATTGGGCAAGCCTTGGTATACACTAAGCTCCACCCTTTTGGGGTCGATTAGCAACAGACGCACATCTTCGGGCGAATATTTGTAAAGAATGCTCGTAATAAACGAATTGATAAACACACTCTTGCCC
>JBAZCO010000043.1:0-13166 GCA_041654915.1 Clostridia bacterium
TAAAGGATTTTGCCATTTCGTCACGCACTTCTACTGGTACGATTTTTGTCTTGGCTAGCAACTCTTGAATGCGCTCTAACTCTAATCTTTTCTTTTCCATATTATATATCAAGCTCCTTTACCAATGTTGCGTTTTGTTCTATGAAAGTCCGCCTAAGCTCGGGCTGTTCCCCCATTAGCAGAGTGAATATTTCGTCCGCCGCCTCTGCATCGTTTACTGTAACTTGCAAGAGCGTCCTTGTTTCGGGGTCCATTGTTGTTTCGTATAGCTGCTGCGCATTCATCTCGCCCAAGCCCTTGTAGCGCTGCAAGTCGTATTTGCCCACAGCGGTTTCTTGAAAACCTCTAAGTTCCTCATCCGAATAAAAATAGTGCTCCTCTTTGCCCTTGGACATCTTGTACAGCGGCGGAAGTGCAATATACACATGCCCCTCCTCTACCAATGGGCGCATAAAGCGGAAAAAGAATGTTAAAAGCAGTATTCTAATATGGCTGCCGTCCACATCTGCGTCCGTCATACAAATTATGCGGTCATAACGAAGTTTGGATAAGTCAAACTCATCTTTAAAGCCACAGCCAAAGGCTTTTATCATAGACTTGATTTCTTCATTATCCAAAATGCGGTGCAGGCGTGCCTTTTCTACATTGAGAATTTTACCACGAAGGGGAAGTATCGCTTGTATTTGCCTGTCCCGCCCCTGCTTTGCCGTGCCGCCTGCCGAGTCGCCCTCAACTATATATATTTCACAGTTGAGCGGGTCGGTGTTTGTGCAGTCGGCAAGCTTGCCGGGAAGAGTTGTGCTTTCCATAACTCCTTTGCGGAAGGACTCCCGTGCCTTTCTTGCCGCCTCACGGGCTCTTTGAGCGGTGATTGCCTTAAGTATTAGCTCTTTTGCGACTTTAGGGTTTTCCTCAAAATACTCGCCCATTTTGGCGACTATAATGCGGCTTACTATCGTGCGCATCTCGCTGTTGCCAAGTTTTGTCTTAGTTTGCCCCTCAAATTGCGGCTCTGGGTGCTTTATGGACAATACAGCCGTTATCCCCTCACGCACATCGTCACCGGTTAGCTTTTCGCTTTCCTTGAGCGTTTTGCTGCTTTGCCCGTAGTCGTTTATCACACGGGTGAGAGCCGCCTTAAAACCGTCTAGGTGCGTGCCTCCTTCCTCGGTGTTTATGTTGTTTGCAAAGGCAAGAATTGTTTCGTTGTAGGTGGAATTGTATTGTATGGCGCATTCCACTTGAATATCGTTTACATTGTCCTCAATATAAAGAACCTCGGGGAATAGCGCCTCCTTGTTTTTGTTGAGATGCTCTACAAAATGCACAATGCCGCCCTCATAGCGAAACACCTCTTTTTTCTCCCGCCCCTCTCGTCTGTCCTCTATGGATATTTGCAATCCCTTGTTGAGGAAAGCCAATTCCCTAAGGCGGATGCGCATAACATCATATTGAAAATCAGTCGTTTCAAATATTTGGTCATCGGGAAAGAATGTTATTGTCGTGCCTGTTTCCTGCCCTTCTTCCATTTTACCCTCCACGGTTAGGGGGCAGTCGGGGATGCCACGCTTGTAGGTCTGGCGGTAAATATTATTGTTTTGCTTTATTTCTAAAATCAAAAATTCCGACAGCGCATTTACCACCGACAAGCCAACACCATGTAGCCCTCCGCTAATCTTGTATCCTCCCCCTCCAAACTTGCCGCCTGCGTGCAGTTTGGTGAGTACAACTTCGGCGGCTGATTTATTTTCTTTGGGAATAATGCCGGTAGGAATTCCCCTGCCGTTGTCGGATACTTGGCAAGCTCCGTTGTCAAGAATGATAATTTCTATCTTGGTGCAAAACCCTGCAAGCGCCTCGTCTATGGAGTTATCCACAATCTCGGTTACAAGATGATGCAAGCCTTTGGTATCGGTACTGCCGATATACATCCCCGGGCGCTTTCTAACGGGGTCTAAGCCCTCCAAGACCTGAATTGTCTCTTGGTCGTAGCATTTTTCTATCCTATCGGTCATTTTTTGCTCCTATTTTATTAATTATTAACATTGATTATTATACCATACTTTTTAAATAATGTATAGTATATAAATACTATTATATTATATATACTACGCACGCCTGCACGCACGCACGAGGGCAAATTTTGACTTATATTCCCTAATATCCTTGTTTTTCACTCTTAGTACGCTTTTTTTTGCAATTCAATTTACAATCGGCGCTTAACACGGTCTTTTTGATGTTTTGGAAATTTTTGTTGCAAGAGCCAAATTAAAGTGCTATACTGTTTTTAGCTATAAAATGTGGCTTTTGCGTTGCACTAAGCTACCAAATCTGTACCAAAACAACTAGTATCGCTTGGGAATCGCAGCAAGGTTTTGGTTTGTTGGCAGCGCTTGCTTTGGAGATGTATATGAGTGACGGCTTTCTCCCTCGGGAGAAATTGGATGCGCTAGGGCTAAGCAAATCGGCGCTAGATAAGTTTGACGCTTATGCGAAGTTGATGCTTGAATACAATGCGCTTTTCAACCTTACGGCAATCACACAGCCGCACGACATTGCAGTCAAGCATTTTGCAGACAGTCTTTGCGGCTCAAAGCTGATACCGCAAAACGCATCAATAATAGATATTGGCAGCGGAGCAGGCTTTCCTGGGTTGCCTTTGGCTATTGCCAGACCCGATATAACCGTTACCCTCATTGACGGCACGGGGAAAAAGGTGCGCTTTTTGGAAATAGTGATAGCCGCCCTCGCTCTTGCCAACGCAAAGGCGCTGCACACACGGGCAGAGGATGCGGGAGCGCTTGCAGCAAACTTCGACATAGCAACCGCACGGGCTGTTGCACCGCTTGGGGAGCTTATCAAATATGCGTTTCCGTTATTAAAGCTAAACGGGAAACTCATAGCTTACAAGGGTATAGCGGACGAGGAAATTGCCGCAGCAACCCCCGTTCTTGCAAAATACGGCGGAAAGGTGGAGGAAGTGCAAAGCTTTTTGCTAGACGGGCAGTATGAGCGCTCTTTGATATCCGTAATAAAGACAGCGCCCACACCTTGTGCAACTAGGCAAAAGAATAGCAAAAAATAACTGACCATAAACGATAAAAAACCCCTGCAAAGGGAAACATTGTAATAACCCTCACATAAGGAGAACTCCAGAAATGGCAAAGAGAATAGGAAAAGGTTTGAGCGAGCTGCTGGCAAACATAGAGGATGCAAGAATTATTGCTGCTCCGTCCGAGATTATTGACGGGGAAAAAATATATAATTTGGAGCTGTCAAAGGTGCGCCCCAACCCCGAACAGCCCCGCAAGTACTTTGGCGAAAAAGAGCAGAAAGAACTTGAGGACTCTATAAGAATTCACGGGATAATACAGCCGCTTATCCTAATTAAAAAAGGTGATTTTTACCAAATAGTTGCGGGTGAGCGCCGCTACCGTGCCGCAGAACAGCTTGGACTGCAAACTGTTCCCGCAATTATAAAAGAGTTGGACGGGCAAAAGATACGGGAGATAAGTTTAATTGAAAACTTACAGCGTGAGGACTTAAACGCCATTGAGGAGGCGGAGGCGCTAAAGGAGCTAATGACTCTGTATAATCTAACGCAAGAGGAGCTTGCCGCAAGAATAGGCAAAGCAAGAAGCAGTGTAGGCAACTCTATGCGTCTTTTATCTCTTGGCGAGGAAGTAAAGACGCTAGTCCGCAGGGACAGATTGTCGGCAGGACACGCAAGAACACTTGTGCCAATAACCGATACCGAAGTGCAAGTTGACTTTGCCTACAAAGCGGCGGACGGGCAACTCTCTGTGCGTGACCTTGAACAAATGGTAAGGTACTACCTCTACCCCGAACTACGCCCCAAAAAAATGGATGCGGACACCCGCAGCCGTATTTCGTTAGAGATGCGCAACCTAGTAGACGATATGAAGCGTATTTTCTCCACCAAGGTGACCGCCGTGGGCAACGAAAACAAAGGACGCATTTACATAGATTACTTTACAAGCGACGACTTGCAAAGAATCTTTGAGTTAATGGAAAAACTCAAATAAACTTTTCACCCAGCAAAAACAATTAATAATGTTGCGCACAAACGGGTTGCTAAGTTAGCTGTTTTGGTATGCCTAATAGCCAATTTGGATATTTATATTAATTGCAACTAAAAACCCCAAAAAACAAAACCCTCGCTAAATAAACGATTTTTTAAGGACTTAATATATGAAAGAAGTAAGAACAAGATTTGCTCCCAGCCCAACAGGGTTTATGCACATTGGCAATCTCCGCACAGGGTTATATGCCTATCTTTTTGCACGGGCAAATAACGGCAAGTTTATCCTTCGCATAGAGGACACCGACAGCGAAAGAGAAGTTCCCGGAGCGGTGGACTTTATCTATCGCACGCTTAGTGCCGCTGGCATAACCACGGATGAAGGTCCGCTAAACGGCGGAGCGTTTGCGCCCTATGTGCAGAGTGAGCGCAAAGAGATTTATTTGCGTTACGCAAAAGAACTGGTAGCGCTGGGCGGGGCTTATCCTTGTTTTTGCGACAAGGCACGGCTAGAGAGTTTGACGGATGAAAACGGCAATCGCAAGTACGACAAGCACTGTCTTAGCCTCTCTAAAGAAGAGGTTGCTTTGCGCATAGCAGCGGGAGAGTCGTTTGTGATAAGGCAAAACATACCGCTTTCGGAAAAAACCGCCTACACCGACCTTGTCTATGGTGAAATAGTCGTGGATACTGCCGACCTTGAGGACAATGTGCTGCTCAAGTCGGACGGAATGCCCACCTATAATTTTGCCAATGTGGTGGACGACCACCTAATGCAAATCAGCCATGTTATTCGTGGCACAGAATATTTAAGCTCCACCCCAAAATATAACTTGATATACAATAGTTTTGGCTGGACGCCCCCACAATATATTCACCTTCCTCCAATTATGAAGGACGCACAACGAAAACTTAGCAAGCGCTACGGCGATGCTAATTTTGAGGACTTTCTTGCCAAAGGCTACCTCCCCCATACAGTAATAAATTATATTGCACTTCTTGGTTGGAGTCCAAAAAACAACGAGGAAAAGTTTACAATGGACGAGCTTATCGCCCTGTTTGGCGTAGAGGGATTGAGCCGCTCCGGCAGTATTTTTGACGAGGATAAGATGCGTTGGCTAAATGGCTTGTACATTAAAGAGCTATCCCCCGAGGATTTTGCAAAAAAGGCTGCTCCCTATTATGATAGCTCTGCTATAAAAGGAAAATATGACTATGATAAGTTCAACCGCCTACTGCACACTCGCATAGATATCTTTGGCGAGATTCCCGACAAAGTTAAATTTATCACAGAGTTTGGCGCTTTTGACACCGAGCTATTCTTGCACAAGAAAAACAAAATCACCTATCCCATTGCAAAAACCGCCTTAGAGGGTGCAATATCCGCTCTTTCCGCCTTAACCGACTTTTCCGAAACAGCAATATCCGATGCCTTAATATTAAAGTGCGAAGAATTGGGCTTGAAAAAAGGGCAGATGTTTTGGGTGGTGCGTGTTGGCGCAACAGGGCAAGCCATAACTCCTGGCGGCGCAATAGAAATGCTAGATATCCTAGGCAAACAAGAAAGCCTTGAGCGCCTTAAATTTAGCTTAGGGTTACTATTATAATCTTAAATTAAAATAAGACCTCTGCAAAATTGCAAAGCTAAATTTACAGATAAACTCACCACAAACACTTCTTGCCCAAAACTTCACCAAAAAATGAGGTAGCAATATTGCCAATAAACCTCTTACCAAGAGGGCATAAGGGCATAGTGGGCATTACCGCCAACAACCCTTGCCAGAATCTCACCAAAAAGGCGGTGCCACAGCCACTTCCATTTTAAAATACTGCATACAAAAACTTTTCATCAATTAAACTCGCCCCCACACTCAAAACAATTAATCACCCTTCCGTCAAAAAGGTTGGGCGGCAACACTCCCCCATATTAGCATATTGCTAATTTTATTATATCTTTTCGCCCTTGTGTTGTCAATATTAGTTTTTGTTAAAGGTAGATGATAGCTTTTATAATAGATAAAGAGCTGATTTAATTTTATTATATAGTGTGCCAATGCGGATAGCGAAAACTTTAAAAACTTCTTTTGTATTTATATGGGATATACTTTTTTGCAGTTCGGGCAAAAAAGTAATACAAAAAAGCCGACAAACGCCCTTTCCGAGGCGGCGTTTGACCCGCAACTCCACCCCTCCCCACAATCGTTATATGTAATATTACCTACCTCTATCCCCTCCCGTCTGGAGGGGTAAAAGTCTTTTGATTTATATTATATATGGGTTTCTTTGAGTTTTATCTTTCTTGCTTTTTCTTATCTTTCGTTTTGAGGTATAACATTATAATACGGGAGCTGATAGCGAACACCGTTTAAGTCCGACAAAATTGGCGCAATCAAAAATATAAGCCGCCAATTTTCGTTTGGTCGGAAAATACAAGGGGGAAACATACTCTTTGTTTCCCCCTTTCACCCCCTTCTTTCTCATAACTTTCCACCTTTTATAGGGTTTGTCGATAACCATTTGTTTGTAGTGAACAGGCTACCATTCTGTTTCCCCCATTTGGATGTTTTATTTATAGAATCTTTCATAAATATTGTTGCGTTCCGCAAACTCTGTTTAAAGTTGGATAATGTGCGGCAGTAGCAGATTTTTTGGATGGTTTTTGAGGTGAATTTGAACGGAAATGCTCCCGAAATCGTACAAGCGGTACGATAGGGAGCATTTGGGCTTGCAAGCCCCGCTAGCCGTTCAAAGACACCCAAAAAACACAAAAAGATGCGGATAGTTAAAACATAGGCGCAAAAATTAATTGCAGATAATTTGAAAAGTTAACGCTTGCGGTAACGGTGGTTTTTTAAGCGGCTACCACACTATATTAAAATTGCGCCCTATGTTTTAACAACTCTATAAGGGGGAAACTAACGGCTGAATGTTAACAAAGTAACGATAGAATTATGTTATAACTTGATTATAAAAGGAAAATATGAGAAAGGAGGGTTATTAGGGAACTAAAAAGCACAAGTTCCCTAATTATATTAAAAGAAATCCATATTAAAAATACGGAGCGCAAAAAAATTACCGCAAGCTGTCTTGAAAATTAACGCTTGCGGTAACGGTTGCTTTTTAAAGCGACTACCAATTTTTGTTTAACTTTGCGCTCCGTTTTTTTTATAAAAAAGGGCGGAAGGCTTCCAAGTTGGCTTTGTAAAGGTTTTGTAGTTTGTCTATATAGGGGTCACGCTCGCCTTCATAGCGGTTTTCTATGCGGGATAGCCCGATTATTCCCATATTTACGCCTTGCATCATTATTTCGGCTATCTTAGAGGGGCTTTTGTCTTTGATTGTGCTTATTACTATTTCGCCCCAGACTTTTGCCTTATTTTTTAATGGCGAAGTCCTCAAATCGATATTTTCTTTTGCCCCTTCTTGCTCAAGCTCGTCCGAAATCGTTTGATAATCACGCTTTTGGTTATTGAGAATGTTGATAAGAGGCCTGTCCTCGACATAGTTTTTTATTACTTCTATACTATCTACGCCCATTTGTGCGTTTTTGTACAGCTCTCTTATTACTTCCTTTTTATCCATACTACTTACAGCCGTACTCATCTTCATCCGTATCTATCATCTTGTGATTTGCCTGCTCTTCTGTTTCGAACTCGTCATAAGACGCCCGTTCGCTACAACAGCCACAACCCTTTGATAAACGATTCATATTGGATTTCTTCATTTTTTTGTTTTTCATTATTTACCTCTCTTTGTTATACATGGGAAAGCCTTTTAGCCAAATCAAGACCAAAGGCATCCAATTTTTTGTTAGCCCTTGGTGGTGCGTGTTGACTTAGACTTTTGAGCCCTTTCTGTACCTTGCTGTTTGTTCTGTTGCTTGTTTTGCTGGTTTCCCTGCTGGTTATTTTGTGTTTGATTGTTCTGATTGTTTTTTTGGTTTGCCATTATTTCCTCCTTTATGGTGTCGTTAGTATTTGTCTGTTGAGAAGATTTATACAGGTGCTTGATAAAAAAAACAAACTTTCTAATTGGCTGCCTTATAGTAAGGCGTGCCGCAACCCCTCCGCACACAAAACAAAGCAAGGTAAAGTACTTAATTTTGCCCAAAAATAAAAAGTGTGAAATTGCGACAAATAACACCGCCGCTAATATTGCAAAGATTGCATCGGTTATATGCGAAACCACCCCAAACTTAGCAGGGCGCAATGCTCGAACAAGCTCGTAAACAAGATATGCCAAAAAACCGCCCATAATAAAGATTAGGACGGCATAAATTTCCTCTCCTCTCACTTAAACAGTCTTTTTAACATAGGTTCTTTTGTGCCGCCGCCGTTATATGCAATACTCTCCGCAGTTCCGCTTATTTTTACAAACCCGCTCTTTAAGTTAAGTTCGGATACGGTAAGCTCTCTGCCCTTTATTACCATACCGTTATTTTCTAAAATAAGACTAACTTCCCGCTCCTCAAAGCTCTTTACATCCTTAACTCCCGTCAAGGTGATTGTTCCGCCAGCGTAGTTTAGCGTATGCCCTTTGTAAACATTTTCTTCCATATTCTACCTCTTTTATTATTATATTGTTATCATTGACTAATATAACTTATTAAAGTATAATTAATTGATTACTAAACGAGGAGTTTTTGTGATAAAAAAGGACTTAACGCTGGATAAATGGTACAGAATGGACAATTCTGCGGTAATATACCCTATGAGTATAACCCCCGCAACCCAAAGCCTGTTCCGACTTACGGCAGAGTTAAAATCGCATATTGATGAGGAGCTTTTGCAAGCCGCCGTCATAAACATTTTGCCCCGATTCCCCTCTTTTAAAGTGCAGCTTAGGAGCGGTTTTTTCCGCTATTATTTTGACGATAATGAACACAAACCCTTGGTCTTTCGTGACAACGGGATACTCCACCAAAAGATAAACTTTTCCCAAAACAACCATTTTTTATTTAGGATTTGTTATTTCAAAAGAAAGATTTCAGCCGACTTTTTTCACGCATTATGTGACGGCAGCGGTGCAATGGAATTTATGAAAGCGCTGGTTTTTCAATATCTTCGAGAAACAGGGATTGCGCTCTTGCCAGACGAAAAAATTAAGCTTGCCGAAGATGAGCCGCTAGTTGAGGAACAGGAGGACTCCTTTGTAAAACACGCAAAAAAACTCCGTATATCCAGCGGGGCAATTGCAAGGCTTGCCGGCACAACCGCCGTGCAGATTAGGGGAAAAAAGTTTAGAGGGTTGGGCTACGGGTTAATACAAGGCAATCTTATTGCGGAGGAACTAGCCGCTCTTTCAAAAAAATATAAATGCTCGGTGACCGTTCTTGTTGCCGCAAACGCACTGCTTTCGGTTGCCGAAACACTTCCTCAAGGTAACCATAAGCACGATTTGGTGGTGATGATTCCTGTTGACCTTAGGCGGTTTTTTAAAAGCTCTACGCTAAACAACTTTACCACGGTTGTGCGGTGTTCGGTAAACCCAAACCGCTTGCCGCTAACTTTAAGGGATTATTGCAGGCATATTCAGGAGCAGTTAAAGGCACAGCTAGACAAGGAAGGCTTGGAAGAAAAACTAAGTCTTGCCACCGTTATGGGGCTTAAATGGTATATGAAGATTATGCCGCTTGCGCTCAAGTCCTTTTTTATCAAATTGGGAAAATTGCTCAGCGGAGAGACTAAGCAAACTATGATAGTATCTAACCTTGGCATCGCCACTATGCCGGACGGCACAGAGGAATATTTGGACAGCTTTGCATTCAACCCAAATGTGTCATTCAAAGCGCCAAAAAACATTGGTTTGGTTAGCTATGAGGGAAAGACAACAATCTCTTTCACCCGTGCAATTGTGTCCACAGAAATTGAGCGGCGATTTTTTACCAGACTTTCCAAAGAGGGCTTGTCGGTTGAAATTATCAGCAATCTGCGTGAAGTAAGCGCTAACTTTATGCCATAGGGGTTTTTTAAAGCAACAAGAGCTTCACTTTAACCAAAAGCCGCTTTTTTTAAAAAGCGGCTTTTAAATGGATTTATTCTATTTGGCTGTTTTTTAGTAAATTGCTATAGGGGCTTGTTTTTGTTTGATTGGCTCTTTCTTATATGCAGCATAAGCACCGTTATATCTGCCGGGCTTACCCCGCTTATCCGTGAGGCTTGCGCTAAAGTTAGCGGCTTAATCTTATCAAACTTTTGCCTTGCCTCAAGCCGCAATCCGTCTATATTGAGATAGTCAATATCGGGAGAAAGAGGCACTTCCTCCATTTTTACCGCCTCGGCTATCGCCCTCTGTTGTTTGGCAAGATAACCTTCGTATTTGATTTCTGTTTCTAAATATTTTAATTCCTCTTTGGGAACATCCTTAAATTCCTCCAAAAACTCGCTCAATAGTTCCGCTGTGATGCGTGGTCTTTTAAGAAAATCCCTTGCCTTTATGCCGCTTGAAGGCAGCGGCTCTCCCGCTTTTTCGCATAGTGCGCTAAGTCGTTCGGGGGAATAGGCTCTATCTAGCAAGGTGTTTAGTTTGGCTATTTTCGCCTTTCTCGCTTGATAAAGCGCTTGGCGCTCCTCTCCCGCTAGCCCCAACTTTACCCCTAAATCTCCCAACCTAATATCCGCATTGTCTTGACGCAAATGCAAGCGATGCTCCGCCCTAGATGTCATCATACGATACGGCTCGTTAGTGCCTTTTGTTACAAGGTCATCAATAAGCACGCCTATATACGCCTCATCCCGCCTTAATATTGTGCCTTGTTTCCCCTCCAAAAACCGTGCCGCATTTATGCCGGCAATCAGTCCTTGCCCTGCAGCCTCCTCATATCCGCTACTGCCGTTTATCTGCCCTGCTGCAAACAGCCCTTTAAAACCCTTTATCTCCAATGTCGCAAGCATTGTGAGCGGGTCTATGCAATCATATTCAATTGCATAGCCATAACGGGTTATTTGTGCGTTTTCCAAACCCCTAATCGTTTTCATCATACTTTCTTGCACATCAAACGGCATAGAAGTAGACAGCCCTTGCACATACATTTCCTCGGTATCTGCGCCTTCCGGCTCAATAAATATTTGGTGGCGCTCCTTGTCCTTAAACCGCACAACTTTGTCCTCCACCGAAGGGCAATAGCGAGGTCCTGCCCCCGATATGCCGCCATTATATATGGGCGCTCTGTCAAGGTTGGCAAATATGATTTTGTGTGTTTGCTCATTGGTGTATGTTAGATAACAAAGGGCATCGTTGCGAACTTCGCCTTTTGTTAAAAGACTAAACTTTGGGATACCTTTATCGCCATATTGAGGCTCTGTTTTGCTAAAATCTACGCTTGAGCGCAATACTCTGGGGGGAGTGCCTGTCTTAAACCGCCTAAGTTTTAGCCCGTTTTTTTCCAAGCTTTCCGCAAGGCTTTCGCTTCGCATCAACCCCGACGGTCCAACGGTTTTTGTGTACTCGCCTATGATAACTTTTGCATTTAAAAACACGCCCGTTGCCAAAATAACAACGGGGGCAAAATAGCTGTCGCCAAGTGCGGTTTTTATCCCCTTTACCGTTTTGCCGTCAAACAATATCTCTGCCGCCTCCGCCTCCAAAAGCGTAAGGTTTGGTGTTTTTTCTAGCCGCTCTTTTACCAATCGGTGGTACAAGTTTTTGTCCACTTGCGCCCGCAAGCTATGCACAGCAGGTCCGTTGCCAAGGTTTAGCATTCTTGTTTGAATGGTCGCTTTGTCGGCAAGCTCGCCCATTATTCCGCCAAGGGCATCAATTTCTCGCACTAAATGCCCCTTTGCCGTGCCGCCTATGTTGGGATTGCATGCCATAAATGCAACCGAATCAAGCGACATTGTCATAATAAGCGTGTCCTTACCCAAAGTGGCAAGGGCGTGTGCCGCCTCTGCGCCTGCGTGACCCGCTCCTATAATAATTGCATCAAATTTCTTTTTCATATTCTCTATTTGCCCACGCAAAACTCGGCAAAAATCTTGTCCACCACGCTTTCCTCGGCATCTATCCCAAATAGTTCGGCAAGCGCACGGTAGCCGCTCCTAATATCCACTAAGGTGCAGTCTACGGTTGTGTAAGAGTAGTTTGCTATTGCGCTTTGGACGGACAGGAGCGCCGCACTGACAGCGCTGATATGCCGCTCTCTTGTAAGCACTGCCCCTTGGGTAACGCTTTGAAGGTCTAGTTTTTGGGATATCAATGCAAGTAAGGCATCTATGTTTTTGCTGTTTTTTGCCTCTATTGTTATATCGCTGGGGCGGGGATATCGGGCTAAATCGCCCTTGTTTGCTACAATTATCTTATTTTTAGCGGCAATTTCTGCTCTAAGCTCCCGCTCCTCGTCACTCTCCGGTTCGGATAGGTCGGCAACAAATATAATTAAGTCCGCCCCATCCATAGCCCGCCTTGCCCGCTCTATTCCTAGGGTTTCTACCTTGTCGCCGCTCTCTCTTATGCCTGCGGTATCAATAAAGTTGAGCCGCACTCCGTCCACCTCGATACTCTCCCTAAGGGTATCCCGTGTTGTGCCGGCTATGTCTGTGACGATGGCTCGCTCCTCGCCAATTAGCGCATTTAATAGGCTAGACTTGCCGACATTGGTAAGTCCTACTATCGCAACTGCCGCCCCGTCGGTAACAAAGCGCCGCTTTTCTGACCCTTTTAGTAGGTTGGTAAGCCGCCGCTCCGCCTCTTGCAGAAGGGAAAGCAGCGGTTCTTTTGTATCCTCTTCCAATTCATCCGGATAGTCAAGCACCGCCGCAAGAGTTGCCTCGGCTGTTAGCAAGAGACCGCCGCACTCCTCTATACCTCTGCTAAATTCGCCGCCCAACATGCGGTAGGCTTGTTTTGCGCTTGCCTCGCTTTCGGCATTTATCATATCGGCAATGCCCTCCGCCTCGGAAAGGCTAAGTTTTCCGTTCAAAAATGCCCTCTTGGTAAATTCCCCTGCCTCGGCGGGGCGCACACCCTCGCTATAAATGCGGCTTAGCACCCCTTTTACGGCACTCAAGCCGCCGTGAAGCTGTATTTCTATTATATCTTCGCCCGTGTACGACTTAGGCGCTTTGTAATATATACAAAACGCCTTATCGCTAAAGTTCTCGGCGCTAACCGTGCCGTAAAAGGG
>JBAZCO010000044.1:0-13109 GCA_041654915.1 Clostridia bacterium
GTAAACGGCTATAATAACTTTGGAACAGGCGGCGATGCCTCTGGTCGTGCAGCGGATAGCTCTAATATATATCTTGGCGGCATTGTTGGCTACAACACGGGTGGCAGTATTAGGAACAATACCTTTAGGGGCACTCTCAAAGTTGTCCGCTCCATGCACCACAACACTGCCAACAATTTATATTTGGGCGGCATTGTAGGGTTTAATGCCTCTGCATCAAGTGTAATCAATAATACTGTGACTCAAGCATCAATTATGGCGCACTACAATATTAGAACAGCGCAAAATCAAGGTGGAGCAATTCACTATGCCTATGTTGGAGCAACCGCAGGAAACAACGCATATTCAACAAGAGGCACGGTAAGCAACACAGATCTTAAGGTACAAGTGGTGGGCAGCGCTGGCTCTGGCGAGCGCAAAGAGAGAGGTAAGAACTGGTTAGGGCTTTATAACTCCAATGCTAGCCAATATGGATATGTAAGGTTTAGATTAACTTGGGCCGATACAAGCGGAACAAGTATAGAGTATTTAAGACATACAGATAGAAGTATACCGACCGACTTATACACCACAAGGTCTTGGGTAGGTAGTTATCGCTATGACTATGTTGGAACTTTAAGGGAAGTGCGAAATGCCTAAACATTTTTAGAGTAACTAGACACATTAAAAAAGGGCTTTCAAAAAGCCCTTTTTTGTTGGTGATATAATTATTAAAAATTTACCAATCCAAATACAGTGTGATATCTTGGGTCAAGTCAAGCGGTAGGGTTGCTTGCATTGTATATTCTTCATCATAATACCATCTAGCGGTTTTGCCGGGGTTGGACGATGATATTGGGCTAACCCGTGAGGAAGTAATTAAGTTTACCCCGCTCGCATTTGCCAAAAAAGTCACTTTTTTAAGTACAGTCATTGTGGGAAACTAAATAAAAGCTTTAAACAAAAGGTTTAGTAATTGCTTACTTAAAAAAAGTTTAGTAAAGTTAATCAAAATGTTTGACAAAACTATATTGATATAATATTATACTAATGTTGTGCGTTTGGGATTATACTATCATTATATATAAGGGGGCTTTAAAGAAACAAGGCTGTAATAAACCAAACCAAAATTGTTCAAGGAGGCATTGCCAAAATGGATATCGGTAGCAAGATAAAAGCGATACGGCTAAAGAGGGCGCTAACGCAAGAGGAGCTTGCAAGCAGATGCGAGCTTACCAAGGGCTATATTAGCCAATTGGAAAATGATATCGCTAGCCCATCCATTGCCACACTTATAGATATCCTTAATATACTAGGGGTTACATTGCAATCCTTTTTTACCGAGGACAAGGACGAGCAAATTGTGTTTGGCAAGGCGGACTTCTTTGAGTCGCAAAACGGGAGCGGGCAAAATATTTGGCTGATTCCCAATTCGCAAAAAAACCAAATGGAGCCAATAATTCTTGTGCTGCCGCCAGAGAGCGCATCGGATATGCGCCCGCCGCTAGAGGGCGAGGAGTTTGGATATGTGTTAGAAGGCAGAATAGAGGTGGAGGCGGGGGACACAAAGTATACGGTAAGACGAGGCGAGGCTTTTTATCTTGACGGCGGCAAAGAACACAGGATTACCAACCCCACAGGCAAGAGGGCAAGGCTAATATGGGTAACCACACCAAGCAATTTCTAAAAAACTAATAATTAAGGTACATAAAGCTTATGAGCAACGAAAAAATTATCGAAATAAAAAATGTAAGCAAGAGCTTTGACGATAAGCCGGTAGTAAAAAATGTTAGCTTTTCTATTAGAAAGGGCGAGTTTGTCACCTTTCTAGGACCTTCAGGCTGCGGAAAAACTACCACGCTCCGTATGATAGCAGGGTTAGAAATGCCCACTTCCGGCGCAATATATATAAGCGGCGAGGATGTGACCAAAATTCCACCTCACCAAAGACCTGTTAATACCGTATTCCAAAAATACGCTCTTTTTCCCCACCTCAATGTATTCAACAATATTGCGTTTGGGTTAAAGCTAAAGAGAATCACCGTGGGCGAGATAGAAAAAAAAGGGGTAATTTACGAGCAAAGTCGCAAACTTACCAAACAAGAGATAAGAGAAAAGGTGGATGCGGTGCTAAAGATGGTGGACTTAGAGGACTATGGGCATAGAAATGTAAATAGCTTATCTGGCGGACAGCAACAGCGGGTGGCGATTGCTAGGGCGCTAGTCAATGAGCCGGATGTACTGTTGCTAGACGAGCCGCTAGGAGCGCTTGACCTAAAAATGCGCAAGGATATGCAAATCGAACTAAAGAATATGCACAAGCGGGTAGGGATAACCTTTGTATATGTCACCCACGACCAAGAGGAGGCGCTAACTATGTCGGATACGATAGTGGTTATGCGTGACGGGGTTATACAGCAAATTGCCAGCCCTCAAAAGATATATGACGAGCCTGCCAATGCGTTTGTGGCAGACTTTATTGGCGAAAGCAATATCTTTAGCGGCGTTATGCTTGCCGACTATAAGGTGGAGTTCTGCTCACAAGTGGTGAAGTGCGTGGACAAGGGCTTTAAAAAGAACGAGTTAATCGATGTCATCATTCGCCCCGAGGATATCACGATTACCAAAAACCCCGAAAAGGTTACTATGTACGCCAAGGCAGAAAGCGTGGTGTTCAAGGGCGACCACTTCCAAATCACCGCAATTATCGAGGGCGGTGAGGGATACGAAATCATCATTCACACCAACGACCAATGCGAGGCGGGCGAGAAAATAGGCTTGCAAATTAAACCGTCCGACCTCCACATTATGCATAAGTCACGCATAATTAACGAAATCTTTACCGAGATGTGGGACGAAAATATCGTGGAGATTGCAGGGGGGAAATTCCCCTGCCAAAGCGCCTTGCCTAGCGGCACTAAGGTTAAAGCCGAGGTGGGCTTTGAGGATGTAATCATTTATGATAACGAGGAGGACGGCATAATTGGCGGCGAAATAATCAGCACGATATACAAGGGCAATTACTACCAATGTGTAGTTAGGACAGACGACTACTTCGACTTCTTTGTGGATACCGAGGACGAATGGCTAAAGGGCGACAGGGTGGGTATATCCATTCCTCCCGAAAAAATCATCATTACCGAAATCCCCGACGAGGAAGTTAAGGGGGAGGAAAATTGAACAAGAGCCTCACCCTAAAATTAAAAAAAGCTGCAAAGGGGTTTCGCTTAACTAGGCGGGTATTTTCCTTTCCTTATATAGCCTTTATGCTAATATTCGTAGTTGCGCCGCTAGTGCTAATTCTTGTCAATGCGTTTATATACGGCAACAAGCTATCCCTCCAAAACTTCGTACACCTAGCCCGTGACGGCGCAAGTCTAAACACCCTTTGGCTGTCCTTTCTTGTGGGAATAATCACCACCTTTTCTTGCATAGTGATTGGCTACCCCGTTGCCTATATTCTATCAAAACAAACTTCGGGTAGGCTAATAGTTTTGCTGTTCATTCTCCCAATGTGGGTGAACTTCCTAATTAGGACGCTTGCCACCCGTGCAGTGTTTCACGCTTTGGATGTCCGTCTAGGACTAGGCACGGTGATATTTGGTATGATTTATAACTACCTGCCGTTTATGATTCTGCCCCTTCATACCACGCTTTCTAGCATAGACAAAAGCTATTCGGAGGCGGCGGCAGACCTTGGCGCAGACGGTATCACCGTGTTTATGCAAGTTACCTTGCCGCTATCCATACCTGGGATAATTAGCGGAATCACTATGGTGTTTATCCCCACAATATCCACATTTGCAATCAGCCAACTGCTTGGAGGCGTGCATCTCTTTGGCGACTCAATATATACCAAATTTATTTACGGCTCATACGGCGTTGGCAGCGTTATGTCGCTCATTATGCTTGCGTTTGTGCTTATATCCAATGTGTTCATAAACAAGACAAATAAAGGGGAGGTATCAAAAAATATATGGTAAAAAAGCTTTTTTCCAAAGGTTATATCCTGCTAATTCTCGCACTGCTATACACCCCCATACTCTTTATTGTCGTGTTCTCCTTTTCGGGCAACTCAAGGTTCACATTTTCCGACGGGTTTACTTTGGACTCCTACCGTGCGATTTTCACATCCGAACAAACCCCATACCTACTGCAAGCGCTAAAGAATACATTTTTTATAGCCGCTGTTTCGTCCGTTGCCGCAACCATACTTGGCTCTATTGCCGCAATAGGTATATACTCCCTAAAGAGGCGCAGCCGCCGTGTGGTAGAAAATATTAACCAATTGCCAATTATCAATTCGGAAATAGTTATGGCTGTGTCACTAATGCTGTTTTTTGTTACCTTTAAGTTCCCCGAAGGATACCTAAGGTTAATACTTGCGCATATATCTTTTTGCACACCCTATGTTGTGCTTTCCGTTATGCCACGGCTTACGCAAATGGACCCAAACATTTACGAGGCGGCGCTAGACCTTGGAGCAAATCCCTTTAGGGCATTGGTTACCGTGTTAATTCCCATAATATCCCCAGGAATATTATCGGGCTTTGCTATGGCGTTCACATTGTCTTTGGACGACTTCATAATCACTCAGCTCAACAAGGGGGCTACCACGGGGATAGATACCCTAAGTACCTATATATATTCCAGCCAAAGAAATGCCGGCGGGCTAAGACCGTTCTGGTTTGCCGTGTTCTCAATAATAATCGTGGCGATTGTTACTTTCGTACTGATTATAAATCTCAAAAAAGCTAAAAATATCGACCAAAAGGAAAAAGAAAATGAAAAAAGTGCTTAGTTTTGTAGTAGTTATTGCGCTTGTCGCCCTTGCAGGTGCGGGTGTACTGTTACCAAGCAGTATTGACGCACAAGCCGCTCCAATCGAGCTTAGATTGTATAATTGGGGCGACTATATGGATTTATCCATATTAGATGAATTTGTAGAGGAATACGAAGACGCAACAGGACAGCAAATCACAATCATTCCCACCACCTTTGAAACCAACGAGGAAATGATTACCACCGTAGTGCGGGGCGGGGCAGCAGTAGACCTTATCTGCCCGTCGGAATATGCTATCGAGTTGCTAATTCGCAACAACAAGTTGGAAAAATTGGACTACTCCAAAATTCCCAATAGGGCTAATGTAGACCAAGTCATATATGACAAAGTGGACGAAGTATTTTCCGATGTAAAAGTAAACGGCGAAACTATTGTGATGAGCGATTATTTTGTTCCCTATATGTGGGGTACGCTAGGCGTACTTTACAATACCAAATATGTTAGTGATGAGGATGCCGCCGCAGCGGGCTACGGACTGCTTTGGAACAAGCTTGACGACCCCGTATTAAATGGCAAAATCTATCTCAAGGACTCTATACGGGACACCTATGCAGCCGCTGTATTGTACCTTAAAGAGGAAGGCAAACTGCCCGAGGGATATGAAAACAAGACAATTAGCGAGCTAATCAATACCGTAGATGCCGTGTTGCTTGATGCCGCAGAGAAAGTTTTAAAAGAGCAGAAGTCCGTTCTCCACTCTTACGAAGTGGACTTTGGCAAGGGCGAAATGATTGACGAAAAGGGTTATGTGGGGCTTGCGTGGTCTGGTGATGCGCTGTGGGCTATGGAGGAAAACGAGCATTTAAACTACTTTGTACCCGAGGTAGGCGGCAATGTTTGGTTTGACGGTTTTGTTGTACCCCAAAATGCCCCCAATAAAAATGCGGCTCTAGCATTTATTAACTTCCTATGCCGCCCCGATATATCTATTAGAAACTCCATTGAAATAGGCTATACTTCGGCAATAGACAAAGATATTCTTGCCGCAAACGACGAAGTATTGCAAATCCTAGAGGATAACGAATATGACCCTGAGGAGTTCTTTAGTGACGAAATAAGATACCCAAACATCGATAATGAGGGCTATGGCGTGATGAAAGACTTTGGCGATAAAAATACGGATATCGTCGCTATGTGGGAGAGAGTTAAGGCTCACGGCAGCAAAACTTGGATTCTCATTGTTGTTATTGTTGGTGTATTAGTGCTAGGCGGAGGCGTTGCTGCATTCTTTATCATAAAAAACAAGAAGGGTACTCGCCGCCGTGTGAAAAAAGCTTAGAAAGTAATTTTCGGCTTTTTATCATTTTAGCACAACGCAAAAACACACAACGGGTGGTTAAAAAAACAATACCACCCGTTTTTTTTAAACTATTGCTTTTCTTTTAGTAATAGTTTATAATACTAAAGAATATAACTTGAATAGTTATTAAAAGAATATATCCATTTTGGCAAAATACAATATTAGGAGAGGTAGGAATGGTTGATTTTAAGGATTACTTTAAATTTTTCGTTCGAGTAAAAGCAAACCGTGAGTTAGCGGCAATAAAAAGACGGGTGTACACCAAAGTTGGTAAACTAAAGGCGCAGTATGTCTATTCAAAAGAGCCAATTCCCTATGGCGAAATAGACCCCGACACCCTCAAAAATATCCGTCCCGGACAAATCTGGTCCAAAGAGGACTTTGGGTGCGCTTGGTTTAAATTCAAAGGCAGAGTGCCAGAGTCTGCAAGCGGCAAGCATATCGCAATGCTAATCGGCTTGGGCGCAGAGGGTTGCCTTTTTGATAAAGACGGCACACCTATTCAAGGGCTTTCTAGCCTTAACGGGTTTATCGAAACTCATCAGCCCACCATAGGCAAGCGCTACATAGATTTCACCCCGAGCGCCGAGGGCGGCGAGGAAATAGATATATGGGTAGAGGCAGGCAACAACAAATTGCTGCCCGGACTGTTTTGGGCAAAGGCGATTTTCAAGCAAGCAGATATTGTAGCCGTAAGAGATGACATCAAAGACCTCTATTATGATTATTTAGCGCTGTTCTTGCAGTTGCAAGACGAAAACCCTCAAAGTAAAAAACATGCGAGCATAAAGACAGCATTAAAAGCCGCCTCTGCCGCAACCAAAAAATATGATGCTGCCGCTGTGCAAGAGGCACGCAATATACTAAAAGCAGAAATGGCAAACGGCGAGGACAGCCCATACACCGTTTACTCCACAGGACACGCTCACCTAGACCTTGCGTGGCTGTGGCCAATGAGGGAAACAAAGAGAAAAGCGGGCAGAACTTTTGCCAACGCTCTTAGAAATATGGAGCGCTATCCCGAATATATATTTGGCGCAAGCCAGCCCCAACAGTTTGAGTGGATAGAGGATATTTACCCCAAGCAATTCAAGCAAATCAAGGCTGCCATAGAGAGCGGCGCAATGGAAGTGCAGGGCGGTATGTGGGTAGAGTCTGACACCAATGTCCCCTCTGGCGAGGCGCTCATTCGCCAAAACCTATACGGCAAAAGATATTGGAAAGAAAAATTTAATAAAGATATGAACTTCTGTTGGCTGCCCGATGTCTTTGGCTTTAGCGGCAACCTTCCCCAAATACTAAAAAAATCGGGTATGGATTACTTCCTTACCATAAAACTTAGTTGGAACGAGCATAACAAATTTCCCAGCAACAGCTTTATTTGGGAGGGGATAGACGACAGCCAAGTGCTAGTGCATATGCCGCCAGAAGGTAACTACAACAGCGATGCCGCTCCCTTTAGCGTAGCTTTTGCACGAGATAACTATGTAGAAAAAGATGTATCCAAAAACTTTGGTATGCTTTATGGCGTGGGTGACGGCGGCGGCGGTCCGGGCGAAATTTACATAGAACTTGCCTTGCGCCAACAGGATATGAAAGGCTTGCCCAAAGTTAAGCTTTCTCCCGCCCAAAAACTGTTTGAAGCTTTAGACAAAGAGCGTGATAAGTTTAGCGTATACAAGGGCGAACTTTATCTTGAAAAACATCAGGGAACATACACGACACAAAGCAAAAATAAATATTTCAACCGTAAATTAGAAATTCTACTTCATAATGTTGAGTTTTTATATACAGCCGCCGCAGAGAAGGGGCTTGAATACCCCCGTGAGGCATTAGACCGCATCTGGAAAGAAGTGCTGCTATATCAATTCCACGATATTATACCCGGCTCATCCATAAAGAGAGTGTATGATGAAAGCGTGCCACGCTACGAAAAAATGCAAGAGGAACTCTTTGCATTGCGTGATACCGCTCTAGATGCATTAAAGAGCGGCAAAAAGCTCACCGCAGTTAACCTCACAGGCTATACGGTAAATGAGCTTATCCGCAAGGACGACAAGGCATATACCGCAGTTATTCCCCCTTACGGTGCGGCGCAACTTAAAGAGTACAAGGACACAGGGGCAATTAAAGCAGACGATAATACAATAGAAAGTGACCTATATATTATCAAGTTTGGTAGCAACGGCAATATAACCAGCCTTGTTGACAAAAAGACGAACAAAGACCACGCAGGCGACTATCTTAATAAGTTATCTGTTTATAAAGACAAACGCTTGTATTACAATGCTTGGGACATAGATATCAACTACACCAAGAAAAAGCCCGCCGAGTTTAAGCTCATTGGCGCAAGTACCAAGAGTTACGGCAGTTTTGCGGTTAGGGAAAACCTTTATAGCTACGGTAAATCCTCCCTAACGCAAAAGATTATAGTAACCGAAGGCAAGCCTCTCATCGAGTTTTCCACCGTTGTAGATTGGCAAGAAACCCACAAGATGCTCCGTGCAGAGTTTAGACCTGCCGTGTTTGCAGATGAAGTTGTTTGCGATATCCAAATGGGTAGCCTAAAGCGTTCCACCAAAAACGAAACCTCTGTGGAAAAGGCGCAGTTTGAAATTAGCGCTCACAAATGGGTGGATGTAAGCGAAAACGGCGAAGGGTTCTCCGTGATTACCGACTGCAAATATGGCTGGAGAATAAAGGAAGGTTTAATGTCCCTCAACTTGCTAAGAAGTCCTATGTGGCCTGCCAAAGATGCCGATAAGGGTACTCATAGTATCAAATATGCGCTCTATCCCCATACGGGCGATGTCTTTGAGGCAGAAACTGCAAAGCACGCATATATATTTAACAATCCTCCCGTCATTAGTGATGACGAGGTAGTACTTCCCTCCTATGCCCAAAGCTCCGCTCCCAATATTGTTATCGAAACAATTAAGACCGCCGAGAGCGGCGAGGGTGTAATTATTCGTGCATATGAGGATACGGGACGGGCAACCCAAGGCTCAATAAAGACAGCGGCAAAATATACCGAGGTATACGAAACCGACCTTATTGAAAATATCACCAACCCCGCAGACCTTGAGACAATCGAGTTCAAGCCGTTTGAGATAAAGACCTTCTTGCTCAAATAGCAGTTCTTGTTTCTTAAAAAGCAAGATATAAGAATTAACAGGGCTGTTTCGCTTTTTTCCCACGAAAAATGCGAAACAGCCCTTTTTTTGTTCTCCATATTGCGCCATGCTTAGTTAGCGATTAGTTTTGTATCCAACTTATCGTATCTTGCCTTTTCGCATTGATAAATCAAGAAAATCTTTAATAAAAACTACAAAATAAGTGGTTTTGCGATAAGGTTGGGTATTGACTATGGAAAAAATTTCCTTTATAATGTACTTAAATAATTTATAATGCAGGAGGTCATTTTATGTCCAAAGCAAATATTCAAGAATTAAAGGCTAAAGCGAAGGAGTTGCGCACGGATATTATCGATACTACCGTATGGGCAGGTTCAGGGCATTACGGCGGTTCGTTAAGTTCGGCGGATATTCTCACCGCCCTTTATTTTCATTTTTTGAAGGTAGACCCCGATAATCCCGATTGGGAGGACAGGGATAGGTTTATTTTGTCCAAAGGGCATTGCGCTTTGGGCTATATTCCTTGCCTTTCATTAAAAGGGTTTTTCCCCAAAGAGGGATTGAAAAACTTCAACCACTTTATGTCGCCGTTTGGTATGCACCCCGACTCACTTAAAGTAAAGGGCTGTGATGTAAGCACAGGTTCTTTGGGGCATGGACTTCCCATTGGTTTGGGTATGGCAATTGGAGCAAAGATACTCAAAAAAGACTACAAAACAGTAGTGCTGCTAGGTGACGGCGAGTGCAACGAGGGCAGCAACTACGAGGCTATGATGGCGGCGGCGCATTACAAGGCGGACAATCTTTTGGCGATTGTCGACAGAAACGGCTTTATGATAGACGGGAGAACCGAAGATGTAATGAGCCTAGAGCCGTTTGCCGATAAATGGAAAGCTTTTGGCTGGAATGTGATAGAGTGTGACGGACACGATATGGAAAAGCTTTGTGACGCTCTAGAACAAGCTTGGGAACACAAGGGCGAGCCTACCGTTGTTATCGCAAAGACAATCAAGGGCAAGGGCGTAAGTTTCTTAGAGGACACCGTTGTAAGTCACTATGGCGCATTTGACAGCGAGCAAGCCGCCAAAGCAAAGCAAGATATTGCCAATTCTTAAATTTTAGGAGGAAACAAAAATGGCAGAAAAAATAGTAACAGGTACATCCTGGAATATGTATGATGCGAACACAATGTCCGCCAAAGAAATATATGGGCGGGTACTCAAAAAACTTGCCGAGGACAACGACAAAATAGTCGGTGTAACCGCAGACCTCGAAAAATCTACTAACATTGGCATATTTGGCAAAGCGTTCCCCGATAGAATGATAAATGTGGGCATTGCCGAGCAAAACTTGTTCGGAGTTGCCGCTGGACTTGCCAAAGTCGGGCTTATTCCCTTTGCCTCTACCTTTGCCGTGTTTGCCGCCCTTCGTGCGGCAGAGCAAGTGAGGACAGATATCTGCTACCAAAACTTGCCCGTAAAAATAATAGCGACCCACGGCGGAGTATCGTTTGGGCAGGCGGGCAGCACCCACCACTGCACAGAGGATGTGGCAATAATGCGCTCCTTCCCCAATATGACGGTAATCATTCCCGCCGACGGCGCAGAAACAGGGCGTGCAGTCGAGGCGGCGCTCAATATTCCCGGTCCGGTATATATTAGAGTAGGGCGTGGCTTTGAGCCGCCTTACCACAAGGATAACGACTTTAACTTCGAGGTCGGCAAGGGCGAAATTATTCGGGAAGGCACAGATATCACAATCATTACTTGCGGCATAGGTGTTGTGCAGTCGGCTTTTGCGTCGGACGAACTCAAGCGCCAGGACGGGCTATCAGTGCGAGTTATCAATATGCACACAATCAAGCCTATCGACAAAGATATTATTATTAGCGCCGTCAAGGAAACAAGGCGAATCGTCACCATAGAGGAACATAATGTCATTGGCGGTCTGGGCGATGCTGTTGCGGCTGTGATTGCCGAGAGCGGCAAGGGCTGTTCATTCAAAAAGATAGGGCTGCAAGATGAGTTTGCCACTGTAGGATACCCCGAAGACCTATACTCCCACTACAAATTGGATACAAGCGGCATAGTGGACAGTGTTCGTGAAGTTATGGGTATGGAGTTTGAGGCGGATGAGGATTGGAATGACGAGGTTTAACACCTTGTCATCCAACTATTAGGAGGTAATAATGAAAGCAACCGAAAAAGATATTCTAACAGCCAAGCTGTTTATAAAAGCTGCCTTTCCTGTCCTAAAAGTCGTATTGCAGGAGGACTCCTCCTTTACCGCCAAATGGAAAGACACAAAAGCGGTAGTGCAGTTTCGTGCCAAGGACGAGGATGGCGATTTGGTGTCCTATATAGCCTTTGATAACTTAAACTTAACCGTTCAAATGGAGGAGTATCCAGAAAAACCCGATATTGAATTCACTTTCTCCAGCATAAAAAAGTTTGTCACAATGCTAAAAGGCGGACCTGCCGTACCTGACATTGGCTCACTCTTAAAAGCGCTTGTCACCAAGCCCGCACTCACTATAAATACCTTGATGGCGCTAATGAAACTAAAACTTATGCTCCCAAGCGTCCGCCCCAAGGACGACCTAAATAAGTACCTCAAGGTAAAGTTATCCCTATATATGATAACCACCGCCTTATCCGTTGCCAACAAGCTAGGTTGGGAAGGTATTAAGAATTGGACAATGCAGCCCGACCGCATCTATCAGTTCGCCGTAGGCGATGTGGAAAACCCAGTAATCGCCTGCTACCTCCGTGTAAAAGGCGGCAACTCCAAAGCGGGCAGAGGTATGTACGCACGCAAAACCCCCTTTGTACTTTTTCACTTCCTTAGCGTAGACGGCGCAATCAATGTTCTGCTCAAGACCAAAGAGTTTGTAGCATCAGTTGCAGAAGGGGATGTGGAGATTGTAGGCGCACCCGAGTATGGGGCGCAACTCAACGATACAATGGCAGTATTGCAATCCCTCCTTACTACTTTGTAAAAAATACGGGGCGAATCTGTTTTAGGACATTACCCCCTTATACTACAACCGTTACCGCAAGCGTTAGTCTTTCAAACAGCTTGCGGTAATTTTTTTCGCCCCGTATTTTTTAATACGCACTTTGCTTAGTCTTTTTTATAAACCCGCATCTTTTGCGCCTTTTGGCTGTATTTAAACGGCTAGCGGGGCTTGTAAGCCCAAATGCCCCCTGTCGTACCGCTTGTACGACTTAGGGAGCATTTCCGTTCAAACCCACCTCAAAATTCATCAAAAATATGCTGTTTGCAAACCTCTAACAATCGCAAACAGAGTTTGTTTTACTTTGGTTTATGCTTTTATTTGTCAATTTCCCGCCACTCGTGTACCGCCTGTACACTTCGGCGGTTACTTTTAGCAAAATCATCCCAAAATCCAAAGCAAATTGCTACTGCCGTACTTTACCCGACTTTAAACGGGGCTTTGTGGGGTACAAATTTAAGTTAAGGCGGTAGCCGCTTAAAAAGCAACCGTTACCGTTAGCGTTAAGTTTTCCAAAAGACTTGCGCTTTTTTTTGCGCCACATATTTTTTAATACGCACTTTGCTTAGTCTTTTTTGGGGAATAAAAACATATGGCGCAATATATTTTGGCGAACTGTTTTCCAAATTCAAACATTACCAAAAGCATAGTTTTTCTAACATTCTTATTTAGAGAGTTTGCGCCATATGTTTTTATAAACCCGCATCTTTTTGCGCCTTTTGGCTGTATTTAAACGGCTAGCGGGGCTTGTAAACCCAAATGCCCCCTGTCGTACCGCTTGTACGACTTAGGGAGCATTTCCGTTCAAACCCACCTCAAAATTCATCAAAAATATGC
>JBAZCO010000045.1:0-12976 GCA_041654915.1 Clostridia bacterium
ACAAGCCCAACACGCCGCCAATATTGCCTGCGGCATCTGACGCATATATGGTTACATCGGTAAAGTTTATGCTTAGCGTACTGTTCCAAGCAAGTCCGATAAGTCCGCCAATATTAAGCTGTCTTCCCGACACTTTAATACTGCCGATAGCGTAAACACCAATAATTTCTGCCGAGTATGTTTCCGCCGCTAATAATCCTGCGCTAATATTTTCACCTGCAACAACAAGGTCAAACTCTATGCCAAGGTTATGCACCCTTGCGCCTGAATCTAAAGTTCCAAAGAAACCAAAGTTATCACTTGCCGTAAAGCCGCCGTTATGGAACACCTTGAAGTTGCCGCCGTCATAGTTGCCCGCAAAGCGATTGCTGTCAGAGCCAATGGGAGAGAAGTTTGCAGGAAGTTCTATATCTTGTGTTTGCAAGAATGCCGCCCTTCTCCTATTCATACCCAAGTAGTTATACTCGCTATCAAGCGACATATAGAAGTCAATATAGGTCATATCCAAAACAGAGGATATTAGGTAGGGATTTTGCCCCTCATAGCCGTCGCCCGAGAAGTAAACCACCGTGAGTATTCTATTCTCTACTGCGGGATTTATTATAATAAAGCTATCGTCTGCAACCGTTGCTGTTAGGGTATATACGCCTATTTCTTGCGGTACAGTCAAACTGCCGTTGTATGTTATGCTAAAGTCAAGCTCGCCATAAGTATCGTTAAAGCCTGCCTCACTCACCGTGATAAAGGACGGGGTAATTTGATTATCTTGCAAGTACTGATGACGGTTGTTGTATATAATAGATATCTGCTTGTAGCAAGAGAGTTCAACCGTCACATTTTCGCCGGATATTTCCATTGTAAAGCCCGAGGTAACCGTATGGAAATTGCCGGGGACTTCACTCTTTATTATATCTTCGCCTGACTTGACAAGCAAAGACTTTAGGAAGTAGCCGCTTGTCATATTTATAGCGCTATCGACAATATCGCCACGCCTATAATCGCTTATTATATTTGTGATAGTTGCATAGTTACCCAAAGTGCCGCTCACATACTGCTCTGCCGATATCGTGTAAGTGTTGGTATCTATCTTTATTTCGCCATAGTTGTTCTCAACCGAGGACACACCTGCGCCACTAAGCGCACGCATCTTATAAAATGCCCTTGTGCCGCCATAGCCGCTTTCGTCTGTGAGGAGCATAGTGTTGCCGTTTATTTTTTCTGCCGTCCATTCCGACCAAGTGACACCGTCGTCACTGGTTGCATATTGCAACACATATCCCGACTCGCCCGTGTGGGTGACATTGTATATAATAGATAAATCACTTATCCACCAACCTGCATTTTGCAATGGGGCGGACAAACTTGTGCCACTGCTAAATAGCGCAAATTCCGGAATTTCGTTATCAATCTTAACGGGGATAACTACTGTGTGATATTCCCGTCCCGCCCCGCTAATCAGGCGTAGCCTATATTCATTTTGGGTATTGTTGGAGAGGGTTAACACATTCTCTGCCGTATTGTAGCCCGCATCAAGGTATTCGCCGTAAACATCCGAACCTATACGCCGTGTTTGATATTGCACAGTATAGCCGCTTGGACCAGAGTTGACATTTCTTACCAAAATTTCTACCGAGCCGCTCACCCAATCACCCGTATATAGAGTGTCGTTGTAGTAAGGTGTTGCCGTAGCGGAAACGGTTGCCTTGTCAATCTTAACTAACTTACCTTCTGTGGTAAAGTTGCTCACTCCTGTGCCAGCGACTATGCGGAAGTAGTAATACACACCGTTTGTCGTTGTATTTACCGAGTATGTTCTCTCTGCACCCACCGATTCATTTAGAGTACCACGCTCTTCCCAAATAAGTTCGTCTGCGGATGTTATTGTGGGTGAGGCGGATGATGCCCAATAATATTTTGCGCCGCTTGGACCAACAACCATATTTAAAGTAAAGTCCACATTATGATAAGTCCATTGCCCAAGGTAGTTCTCGCCGTTGGCTTTTGCCGTGCTTGTCACTGTGGGTTGTATGGTATCTTTATTTACCGTGTAAGTACCTTCATCGTAATACACCCTGCCCGTACCGGTTCTCAAGCGGAATCTGTATGTTCTAATTTGTGAAACTTCGGCTATCATATAGGGATTGAGCGTACCGTTATTTTGCACCGCTTGAGTGGTTTGTCCAACTAAAGATTCGGTGAGCCACAGCCCGTTATTGATAGAGAATTCCAAAGCAGCGCCGCTTGGTCCAAATGTGCTAAAGCCCGATTCGGGGTCGAACACTACGGGGAAGTCAAAGCGTACATTTACACCCTCGTCATATATCCAAGAGCCGCTTTCGTAACCATTGGTATCCACAGTAAATGAGAATCCTTCGGTTTTATCTATTCTTGGCATAATTGGGTCATTAACAAAGATATTACCTGCTCTGTCTGTCATTATTATCACAAACTTAGCATATTCTTGCATATTAAAGGACGATAACCCGTCTTTTTCGGTAATTACCGCTTGCGTATAAGGTGTGGATGGGTTGGTGTGGTCTGCCCCTATTGCATAGCGCCTTACCTCAACGGTGGCAACTCCAGACGGAGTATCCCCAGGCTTAAACCTTGTTTCAATATCCTCATAGCCCCAAACAGTTGTTATAGTATTGTAATTGGTAAGGGTTGTGCCGTTAAAGTAGTAGGTAATGGGAGTTTCAAATACGGGCGGGGTAAAGTCTATCCTAATTCTGCCTAGGTTTTCGCCCTCCATTACCCGCTCAGAACCAGATATGATTCTAACCATATACGGGTTATTTTGTTGATTTTTAACATCAACTCTTATCGTTACATTCTGCTCTAAGCCGTTTTCGTTGCCCTCCTCAAACAGCACTTCAGTTAGGTCAATCCATACTTTGGTGGAATCTCCTGCATCTTTGCCGTCAGTTGAAAATTGCATTTTAGCGCCGCTAGGTGTAAAGTTCATATTAAATACAAACCTTACAAATGCGTTGTCGCCATAGCTGGCTCGTGACAGCCATAAATCTTCGGCAAATGTGTACAGCTCGTCTGTTTCGCCAATGTATGCCTCCGAAGTAAAGCTTGGCTCACCTTGGTCTACTTTAAGCGTATAGTTTGCTGTTGTCGTATTGCCTGCTATGTCTGTTATTGAAATAACATATTCTGTACACTTATCCACCACGAACAAATACTTGCCGTCGCCGTGATGTACTGCGGGAACATTTTCGCCCACATTGGTTACTATAACTTTACTATGGTCTATGCCGGAATTGAATAGTTCGTGCGTATCTCGAGCGACAAACTTCATATCCACATCCTCGTTTCGCCACGGGCTGTCGCCTTTATAGTTGGCAAGAATAATAGACCAAACGGGGTCGTCATCAACAATATCAGGAGCGGTTTTGTCAATATTTACATATCCAAAAGTGATATCGGTAATTCGTCCTGCGCCGCTCTCCACGCTAAAGATATACTCATTATGCTGCTCCTCACTCAAGGAGTGTTCGGCTACTATCGTTTGGAATGCTCCCTCGTCTGTGGTTAAGAAGTCGCCTTCTGTCCAATAGTTATAACTTGCCCCGCCGTCAATGCTGTAACGCACTTTGACGCCAGATGCGCCCGCATTTATTGTAAACACGAAGTTGGCAATATCATTTATCCATTCCCCTGCTGTGTATCCCTCTACAATAAAGTCGGGATTTTTGGTGTCTACTTTCTCCCATACTTCAAGGGTGGAAATATTGCCCGCTATATCTGTTGCGGTTACTGTGTAAACTTTGTAGTCGGGAACAAAAATATACACGCTGTTGTTGTCGGGATTAATTTCGCCCGAATTTATCGTATATGCAGCATCGTTATCAACCGTAATGCTAAGTATGCCCGAATAATCGGCTTTGACATCGGTTATAGATAGCGTCACAACCGCTGTATCTTTTATCCAACCATTCTCATTGGGAGTTTGGGTGATGCCCGTCTTGGCGATAATAGGAGCGGTTTTATCTATTTTAATTACAAAACTATCTTCCAATATAACATTTCGGGAAGTTCCCGTTTCCACACGGAAGGTATATGTGAGGTTTTGCTCATCCGAACGGGTGAATATCAAATCATCATAATTTACAATCGGCTGTTCCGTCATGCCGTAATTGTAGCTTGTCAATTGAGTATCCGTCCAAGATTCTCCGCCGTCAGTGCTGTAATAAATGATTATGCCGCTGCCGCCCGATGTTGCCGATATATCAAAGGTAACATCTTGATTTATCCATTCGCTGGCATAGCCGTTTGCAAAATTAACGCTAATGGTAGGAGTGACGGTATCTATCTTGCAATGTACTTCCTCTGTTGAGGATGCCACGCTCTTATGAGTACCCGCACCATGTGTGGCGTGTACCGCTTTAAATATATAAGATTCGCTGTAACTTTGCCCTTCTGATGCCGCCGCCGCAACAAAGATTATTGGGCAGCCCGGCTGAGCAGCAGGAGTACCCGGCACATCTTGCCAAGTTACACCGTTGTCCTTAGAATAAATATATTTTTGCACCGCTCCTGACGCCGTACCGCTCACGCTCAATCTAAATGCCACAGAGTTAGCCCAACCCGTTTCCGCATTGTAGCCATCGGAGTTAGCAATATCAATTACCGCTATCACATCTGTTTCCAACACATTAAATATTATAGTAGGCGAGAACACAGGTAACCCGAGTTCTGTATTGATTATGGTAAAGGATACTTCGTATGTACCAATACCGGTGGGCGCAACATCGCTAGATATTTCTAGCCCTATCCTATAAAGTCCGGGGTTTTGGCTGAACAAGTCCACATCTACATTTACCCGTCTTGGTGTTCCCGTATAAAGTTCATCAACTTGTTTAACTAGGTTGTTATTTAACCTGTATTGCGCAAATACCGCCGTAAATGTGGTATCTGTTTCGGCAGGCATTTCCGATACCATTTCATAAACATAGCTGTGATTTATCGACTTATAATTGCCGCCCTTTTGCCAACCTAAGAATATATAGTTAGCGCTATCGTTTTGCACCGCTTTAATGCCAACACGGGCTTTGTTGTTTACAACCTTGGTTGTTTCCCAATCATAATCATAAGTGTTGGTTGCCGCATCTGCGCCAAAGGCTATCCTTGCTAACGAAGTGGAAAGATTGGCAGTAACATTTGCCTTTATGCCCGTAACAGAATGATAGTTTGTGGCATCATGTCCGATGGGGTCAAAGTTAAACAAATACTCTGTTGTAGTTGTGGGAGCGTTATTCAAAGCAGGTATAATTTCTGGGGTTTGCCACTCGAATTCGCCCTCTACTCCAATACCGCTGTCATATGGGTTTATTGCGTGAGGCATACCCGCCGCAGAGAGTGATTGCCCATACTTAATATTAATTGCGTGGTGCTGAGGGAATATGGGTGTAGCTTTGCCAATTAAAATATCTGTTTCCCTAGTGAGTATAGCACTCCCCCCTTTAAGTATAGAATATGAGGCTTTGTAAGGCTCGGGGGCTGCGTCAACAGGAGCGCCATCTAGAGTTGTAGCTCCCTTTTTATAAACAATTGGGGTCGCACTATAACCGTTAGTTCCATAAACATTATTAAAAGTGGTTAACCCAAAACCGCCCCTTGCTTTAGAATAAAATACAGGCTCTATGGGGAGAGGTTGCCCGTCATACAGCTTGCTTGCGTTGGCGGTGTTGAGATAGACAACCGTATCTATATCAATATTCATACTTGTTGTTGTCCCCTTGAGGTCGGTTGCAACAACTGCAAAAGTGTTTATACTGTTTTTTGTGATTGTAAAGGTGGTATTATACACTATTGAATTTGTGTCACTTGGAAAATCGCCTGAGGATGCACTATATGTGCTTGTTGTGCCTCCCGGCTCCCAAGCCTGACCATTAATGCTTAAAGACTTTAGTCCAAACCCGTCGTAGATACTTATTGTAGCAAATACATTGTTTTGGTTTTCTTGTGTATTTATAACAACTTCTGGTCCGCTAGCGTTAGCTATTTCAAATTTCTTATAAACAACAGTGTCATTTTGTTTATAGCGCACCACATAATAACCTTCTCGGCTAAGCACATAGCTCTTTGCCCCAGACGATTGGAAAGTCGCCCCGCCCGAAGATGTTGTGGTCGCTGCATCATACACAGCTTTTGTTACCTGTGCAACAGCAAGTCCGCCGTTATCCGCTGTGGGGTGAAAGCTCGTGATTTTCACACGACCTACGGTAAAAACAACACCGTGTACTGCCGCAACCGCATTTGTGTTGGTAGAACGACTATATACGGTGGGCAAGCCTATTATATTCTTATACGGCGTAACATGAGTTCTCATCTCAGCGCTAGCCTTGGTTACATTATAAGTAGCATTGGGGGTGGTATTAATGTATCCATTTAATGTAGGAGGACTGGCTTTGCCATACCAATTTTCAGAGTAATGAGTGAGATTGCCAAAGTGCTGTATTTTATTATCGGTAAATACAACCAACCCTCTATCCACCTGCGACACGCTACCTATACTAGTAGTACGGGGTATAGTGGTGTTAGCGTTGCCTGTGCCATAATATGTATCTGCGCCGTATCCAAAAGCAAACAACTCATTGCCGCTAGTAATTAAAAAACTGCCAATGCCGGCAGATGCCGAGTTGGCTTTCCATGTTTGACCTGTGATTTGGGTAAGAGCGTGTTGGTGTCTACTTGATTCTTGAATGTCGCCCTGACCTTGACCATCACCCAATTTGCCGCCTCGTTGGTCACCCCAACCATAGGCTAACGCACCGTTCATTGCAAGGCTATGCAGTTCGCCTGCGGCGATATGCGTAAATGTGTAGCTAGAAAATCTTCTTGCAGGAGTGCTTACAGTAGCGGTCGTTACTTCGCCTACTTGACGGCGTGAATTGCCGCCCCAACTCCATAGTTCGCCGTTTGATGCGCCTAAATTATTATTTAACAACGCAAGTGAGTGTACCGAACCTGCGCTTATCCGCATATACCGCCCTGCTTGAGTGGTAATTTTAATAGGCACATTGCTGTCGGTAGTATTGCCACGCCCCAACTGCCCGTCTGAATTGCAGCCCCAAGTAAAGAGATTGCCTTTGTTGGTGATTAGCATTGAGTGGTGGTCGCCCGCCGATACATCTATTGGATATTCATCAGCGGCAAAAGCAAATCTTGAAGATATATTTTGAGGTATACCAATATTAGCGGCGGCGGAACTCCCATTGCCTAATCTGCCGTTATTTTGCATACCCCAAGTAAAAACTACATAGTTATTGCCCGCAATTGCGCCTTTTGTATGGTCATATCCAATTACTAAACTGTGAAAACCGCCTGCGGCAACTTTGGTAATTGTGTAGTCGTTTAGCGCCACAACGGGTTGAAGATAGTTATAATGGTAAGTCGCATTATCTATATTCCAATTTGTAGTACCTGCGCCAAGCCCCAATTGTTGTTGTTCGTTTGAGCCTCTTGTATAAACAAAGCCGTCTATATCGGCAATTATCGTGTGAAATTTTCCCACACTAATATCACTAGTATTGATAGGATAACCTGTGTTGGCGCTACCTCCGCCAATAGCGATGCCACCGTTATCATCAATCTTAGATGCAAGATATAAAGGGGGATTTTCCTCCGCAATTGTATCTAAGCTATTATCCACCGTTTCCTCTGAGGGAGCAGATGGATTAGATTTAAATAATTCAACAATACCACTGCCATTGATAGTGGCAATTAGTATGATAAAAACCGAAGCTATTAAGGTTATTGCAACCTTTGCCCAAAGTTTTTTGTTAGCGGAGCGTCGCATATAGGTACCTCCTAAGAGAAAAACCAAAATTTATAAGGTATTTATATATATATTATAAATATATACCCATTACTAATATATAATGAAAAGATAAAATTGTCAACAGAAAAAAACAAGTAAATAACATAATGGAATTATAATAAAGAAATAAAAATTCAAGTTTCAAGACACGAAATAAGGGCGCAAGATGCGCCCAATCCAAAACCCACAAGAAGGGTGGAGATTGCGTCCCTTATGAGTGCGAGGACGAGGGGAGTTTATCCAGACATAAATGACCGAGTCCAAGACACGAAATAAGGGCGCAAGATGCGCCCTTATCGTGGGTTTTGGTGGAGATAAGGGGGGTCGAACCCCTGACCTCTTGAATGCCATTCAAGCGCTCTGCCAACTGAGCTATATCCCCACGCTTGATTAAACATTGATTATTATATGATAACTAGCTATTCAAAGTCAATCAATTTATTTAATTTTACAAAAAGATATGTTTGTTCTTCCTAACAAACGGGTTACACATAACTTTGGTATATAACTATAAATGCCTAGTTAAGGTATCCTTAAAAAACATTAAAGACACCCAAACAACGGCTTAGTGCGAATACGCATTTGATAAAATATTCGGCATACCCTATTTGAAGTACAATGATTGTTTAGCTATTTTTCAAGAGGGATTTAGTTTTCCTTGTCCAATATCGACGGTAGCCAAAGCTCCCCAACTTAAACTTGTACGGCGCTCCGTTAAGGGCGGAAAGCTGCTCTTTTATAAAATTATCCGCCTCCTCAAAGGCGGCAAACGATACTGCAAGCTTTTCCTTCTCATTTGCCGCTTGCGCAAAAAGGGATAGGTGTTTTTGCTCAATTTTAGTTTTTTCCGACACATATTCAGCCCTGTTTATTTGTCCCGATAAAATGTATCGGTGTAGCATTTCTGCCCTCACCCAATTTTCCTTTGCCCGCTCCTCATCCTCTCCAATAGGCATTTTATTTGCAAAAACCAACGGTAAATAAATGCTAAGGCAAGGTAGCGATGTGGCGGCAATGTAGTAATTATCTGCATTGCCCGTAATCTCTGCAATATAACTGCCCGTTGTATGGTCGCCCACGAATCCGCCTGCGTGCATACAAACAGAACTCACCGATGCGCCATCTTCTTGCTTATCTTGGCTGTGCGCCCTAAGAATATTCATCACACTTTCTACAGTGATATTGCCCTTATCCCGCTCGAGGAGCGTCATTGCCAAAGAGCGTCTTTCTCGGCTTTTAGCAAAGTGCGTGTAAAGCCTGTCTGTATAGCTATTTTGAAAATCAAATGCTGTATCCACCCTTGCCCGTTTTTTTGTTCTTGCATTTTTTATTGCCCCGGAGTGTATATAATCGTAGTCATCACCTATCGAAAGACAATTGGAAATAGCGTAATAGTCCTCCACCTTTTTAATCGCATAAAATTTACCTGCTGTTTCCAATACATATGCCGCTGTTCGGTCTGCTATCAAAAAGGAATTGTGATAATAAAACTTGCTGTTATAGCCGCAGTTGCCGCCCTGCCCATACTCGCCCAAAAGCATAACCATATAGTCAAGGGCGGACTTTGCGTCTGCTGTTCTCTCTAGGGCAAGCCGCACCATATCCATACCCGTTAAGCTTGCTTGCCTCCGCCTGTTTTCAATGGTGAACACCGCCTCATTGCCAATATTTAGCCCAAACTCATTAAATCCCATCTCTGCTCCCCACATCCATGAGGGTTTCATAAGTACGACTTCGTGCGTATGCGGCACTTGCGGTATGGAAATATAAGTAAGCTTTAACATAGGCTCTTTTTCCATATCGTAATCCTTTGCGGGGATACGCACTGTGACAAGCGGTTCATTTGGACTTCTGTCCGAATTTTTTGCAAAAATCAAGCTCCCGTCCCGAGTAACCGAGGGCAAGGCAACCAAAGTATCACACATAATATACCTCCTTTAAAAAACTATTTTACTATATCAATATAATTGGAGCGAGGCAAATTTTCTTTTTTTGCATCCGCTGCGCTAGCTTTGACAAGGCGGTTATTTCTATCCACCAAAATAAATATATGCACAAGAATCGCCATACAGGGCAAGGGTACAAAATATCCCACATTGACTAGCGAATATCCGCCAAAACCTATTATGATAAATAATACAAAGAGGTTGAACTTGGTCTTAGCTTTAATTAGCGCCGCCGCACGGTATATTGCTTGAATAATATATGCCGCTACACCTACCAACCCCAAACTTCCAATAATTTGAAACACGGTTGAGTGATACCAATATATGCAAAACGGTTTGGGAAAATAATATCGACCGCCAATGTAGCCAAGTCCCTTGCCAAAAATTGGCTGTTCCAAAAAGTTTTGATAGGCAAGCTGATACAGCTTAACTCTAGCCTCATTCCCCGAAACCTTGAGCATATCGCCTAGGCGCAAATAGATTGGGGCAAGCAATTCCCTCGTTAATATTACCGCACCAATAAGCAAAATGACAAGTATTAATATATATTGCAACCTGTTTTTCTTTGCTATAACGATAGCCGCACCAGCAACAAGCGGAAATACCAGCGTGCCAAAAACTATCCCCCCTCGTGACAAGGAAAACACCAACGCAAAATATTGCAAAACACCAAGCGTAAAGTAAATAAAACCGCCTTTTTTTATCCTTGTAGATAAATAAAAGGTAAGCGGCATTGTGATTAGCAGCAGATTTGACAAATTATTCCCAAATTGGAATTTAGAAGTGAATGCGCCTATGTTTGGTGCATTTAAAAGCGGAAAGTATTTATAGTAATTGGCTATCACCATAGCTATACCCATAACACCCACGCCCACCGCCATTTTTGCAAAAAATACTGCGCCGTTGGGATGGTCTAACGGGATATTGGTTTCTAGTATCACATTGACAAGCAGCATACCAAACCCCAAGGCGACAACATAATAAATAGCGGGCATTTCAAATGCTCCTGCAAGCCCGTCATAGAGCAGTCCGCCCAAAGTAATTGCAACCGCAACAGCAAGGGTGGGTATGAAAAACCGCCCTAATCTAATCTTTGGAGGTGTATGCACAAACAATCTAATTATATATGCTAGCACTAAGAAAATGACTACATAATACATGCTAGCAAAATAGTCCCCTTGCCCATACCGTGCCAAAGGAATCATTGAAATTATCGCCATTGCAAGAAAAGAAGGGCTAAGGTCACGGCAGAACACCCACGAAATCATAAGGCTTGCAGCAACAGCATATATGGCATACAATTCGTAGCTCAATGCAAAGCCCACTATCCCAATAAGTGTGACAGCGGCAATATAAAAAGCGGAATGAAAAAATTTATCCGCCCAAACAAAGCGTATACCGTCCTTGCGGTAAGTTTCCATAATTATATTTTGTCTATTATCCATACCATTTATTAAACAACCTTGATTGATATTTTAAAAGTAAGTGCAAACCCTTTCCCTACTAACTATCCCTTTAAGGTAGTTATTGATTTTTTATTGAATATATTATACCATAATAATTAGTTAAATTAGAAATAAAATATATTAAACCAATGTATTATGTTTGCATCTAAAAAGACAAAAAATAAAATAACTATTTTGGGAATATCAATAACACTAATTTTAGTGCTTTTTGTGTGGTTTGCCATTGGTATTTTATTATCGGATAAACTTGAAGTAGAACAAATTAACATAGGCGGGGGTGACACGCAAATAAAAATAGCGCACATCAGCGACATCCACTACCCCGACAACAAAATAGATTTGGATGTTCTAATAAGAGAAGTCGCCCTATTCCAGCCCGACTTTGTATTTTTGACGGGTGATATGCTAACCTCTGTTGCAACCAAAAAGGATGCAGAGGAGTTTGAAAGTTTTTTAACACAACTCAAACATTTTCGCACTTTTGCTGTTTTGGGTAACCACGAGCTGATATTAAGCAGCCTAAACTATTATAAATTATGTTTGGCTAGAAACGGTATTATACTCCTAGACAACGAAACACATCTAGCACAAACAAAAGACCACACTATTGCGATTGTAGGGATATCTGACAAGGAAAGTTATAGTTTAGGCACGGTAAACGGGCTAAATGCTTTGCCAAATAATATACCAATATTACTTCTTGCACACCGCCCAGAAAAGTGGGAAAACTATTTAACAACCACTCCCGCTCCCTTAGCAGTATTTGCAGGACACGCACACGGCGGACAACTGCAAGTATTTGGTAAAGGAATCTATGCCCCCGGCTACGGATACTTCCCCAAGTATTATGACGGGCTATATTCGCACCCCGATACGGATAATTTTTTGATTGTATCCCGAGGGCTAGGAGATAGTATTTTTCCTTTTAGGCTATACAATAAATATCATTTGCCGCTTGTCACTTTATCAATTTAACTTTTGTTGTTTCGCAAATAAAAACAGGCTGTTGTCGGTAAAAAGACACAGCCTGCTTTAGTAACAATGTTGATATTATAACCTATTTGAGTGTGATGCTATCCAAAAATAGTTGGGTATAGTCACGCATAGCTTGAAGTTCCTCTGCCGAGGGGCAAAAAGTTGCCTTATAACCCTCACCAATTACTTTTGTGCGTATTGCACTAAGCCTGCCAACTAACGCAGGAATAGCTTCGCCGCTCCAACCGTATGAGCCAAATACCCCTATCGGTTTTTTCTGTGCGCCAATGCCGTCCAACTTGGATAGCAATTCCCACACGGGCGGTACAGCATCCTTATTAATCGTGGGAGAACCTATCATAAAACCGTTGGAACGGTTCATAATAGCTGCAAGCTCAGCCATATCGTGTTCAATAATATCATATGCCTCTGTCTGGGCAGTTGGCATTTTTTCCTTAATATATACTACTGCCGCCTCTGCAAGCTGCTTGGTGTAGCCATAGGCACTAGTGTAAAAGACGGGAATCAAGGGCGCAGCCCTCTCTTCCTCTGCGCTCCACTCACGATACAGCCGCCTAATTTCGGGCAGCATCCCTTGCTGGGTAAGCACTGGACCATGACTTACACACGCCATATCAAATGCAATCGCATCTAGCTTATCTAGCCCCGCACGGGCATAGGGTCTGAAGGGGGCAAAGATTGCATCAAAGTATTCTTTTACACCTTTCAAAAACTTGTTGGGGTAGGTTACCCTTGCA
>JBAZCO010000046.1:0-12919 GCA_041654915.1 Clostridia bacterium
CAGGCTCAATTAGAACAACTATGTTTGTTGGACTTGCAATGGCGGAAACATCGGGTATATATGGGTTGCTTATCGCAATCATTATGCTGTTTGCCAACCCGCTTGTCAGTATCTATATTCAAAATATGCTGTGATAAATCACCAATTAAACTCGACCGCTTGGAGAATTTAGTAGGAAAATCGCTAGCATCAAGAATATTTTTTGCAAGAAAGGAGGCACAAATTTGAATAATACAGCTGTGTTTATATTATCTGCCGTACCTGAGGGACGCTTATTTGGTTTGGACTCTCAAACATTGATAAGCACGATTATCCAGTTGATAAATGCGATTATTTTAATGGTTGTTTTGGGCTTTATATTATATAAGCCCGTGCGCAATTTTCTTAAAAACCGCAGCGACAAAATAAGCGGACAAATAAAAAGCGCTCAAGACAAAATGGCGGATGCAGAGCAGCTCAAGGCGGAGTACGAGGAAAAGTTTAGTGAGATAGAAAGCGAACGCTTGAAAATTTTGGAGGATGCCGAAGTTGAGGCGCAAAATAACGGTGCGCTCATAATAGAGGATGCCAAAGCCGAGGCTATTGTTATACGCAAGCGTGCTGAGGATGCAATTGCCGCAGAAAAACAGCGCCTCAAAAAAGAAACAGCGCAGTATATAATAGAAGTGTCTTCGCTTATGGCGGAAAAGTTTGTAAAGGGCAGTATGGATAGCCAAACCGAGAGCAAAATTTTTGATGAGGCAATTGCCGAGTTGGAGGAGATGCAATGGCTGAAATAAGGGAGCGCTATGCCCGTGCCTTGTTTGAAATACTCACCGAGGAGGGCAAGCCCAAAAAACACCAAGAGGAAGTTGTATTGGTATGCAATGCCCTGCAATGCGAAAAGTGTGCTAACTTTTTGCAGCATCCAAGCATATCGGATGCAGACAAAAAGGAGTTTTTGCACAATGTTTTTGGCGGAAAGATATCTGAGGATTTGATGGGTTTTTTACACCTTGCCATTGCCAAAAACAGGGAAAAGGTAATAGTGCCCTCTTTATCTTTATGTATTGATATGCTCAAAGAACATAACGGGGAAGTAGTGGCAAATGTGGTGTCGGCATCCGAATTAAATAAAACTCAAGTTGCCCGCCTCAAGCGTACACTATCTCAAAAACTGGATAAAAAAGTAGAGGTTGTAGCCGAAGTGGATGCAAGCTTGATAGGTGGATTATATATCAAAGTGGAAAATCGATTAATAGACTTTAGCCTTAGAACAAGGCTTAGCAAACTAAAAGAAAGTATGGAAAGAGGTATTGCGGAGTGATTGTAAGACCCGACGAAATAACCAAAGTTATAAAAAAACAGATTAAAGCCTTTTCATCACAATTAGATGTGAGCGAGGCGGGAACGGTGATACAGGTGGGTGACGGCATTGCCCGTGTACACGGTCTTAGCGGCGCAATGAGCGGGGAACTGCTTGAATTTCCCGGCGGGGTTTATGGCATTGCGATGAACTTAGATGAGGACAGTATTGGCGTTGTCATAATGGGTTCGGACACCAACATTCGTGAGGGCGCTCCCGTTAAGCTTACAGGACGAATGGCAGAAGTTCCGGTTGGCGAGGCAATGATTGGGCGGGTGGTAAATGCACTTGGACAGCCAATAGACGAAAAAGGGATAATCGTAACCGAATCTTTTAGAGTGATAGAGAGCGTTGCCCCAAGTGTAATAATGCGCAGGGCTGTAAATCAACCCTTACAAACGGGCATTAAGGCAATAGACTCTATGGTACCCATTGGCAAGGGACAGAGGGAGTTGGTTATTGGCGACCGCCAGACGGGCAAGACCGCAATATGTATAGATACAATAATAAATCAAAAGGATAAAGATGTGCTTTGCGTATATGTGGCAATAGGACAAAAAGCCTCTACAATCGCAAGAGTAATTGGTGCTCTTGAGGAAAACGGCGCTATGGAATATACCACGGTGGTTGCCTCTACCGCAAGCGACTCTGCGTCACTGCAATACATCACACCCTATGTTGGCTGTGCGATAGGCGAGGAATGGATGCACCAAGGCAAGGATGTGCTTGTAGTATATGACGACCTATCCAAGCACGCCGTAGCATATCGTGCGTTAAGCTTATTGCTTCGCCGTCCTCCGGGGAGAGAGGCGTACCCCGGCGATGTGTTCTATTTGCACTCACGGCTGCTTGAGCGTGCCGCTTGTATGAGCAAGGAGTACGGCGGCGGTTCTCTTACCGCTCTGCCAATAGTGGAAACACAAGAGGGGGATATTTCCGCCTACATTCCCACCAATGTTATATCAATAACGGACGGGCAAATATATTTGGAAACCGAACTGTTTAATGACGGTGTACGCCCGGCGATTAACCCGGGGTTCTCCGTGTCCCGTGTGGGTGGCTCTGCACAGATTAACGCAATGAAAAAGATTGCAGGTCCGCTAAGGATAGAGTTTGCCCAATACAGGGAGCTTGCCGCATTTGCGCAGTTTGGCGCAGATTTAAGTCCCGATACTCTAGACCGCTTGAATCAAGGTGAGCGGATAATGGAGATACTTAAACAATCGCAATACAGCCCAATGTCGGTGGAAAACCAAGTGTTAATCTTATATCTGCTAGTAAACAGGCACTTGATAGATGTAAAGGTAAACCGCATAAGAGAGTTTCAAAAGAACTTTTTGACATTTGTCAAAGAGGAAAAGAGCTTTATTTTAGATGAGATAAGGACAACGGGGGATATATCCGAGGAGCTAGAAGAAAAAATCAAGGAAACAATAAGTGAGTTTAAGGCAGATGATTCGTATAATTAAGGAGGCTAGGCTGTGGCAGCTATAAAAGATATCCTGCAAAGGATAGACAATGTTGGCACTACCCGCCAGATTATGAATGCGATGGATATGATATCCTCATCCAAACTGCAACGGGCGAGGGTGAGGCTAGAGCATTCCCGCACAATGCTAAGCGAAGCTCGGCGCATCACCGATTCTGTGACGAACAGCGAAAGCGCCGCAAGCAATATTTATATTAAGGGGCGGGAAGTAAAAAACACCGCTTATATCGTGATTACCAGCGACAAAGGTCTTTGCGGCAGCTACAACATAGCGGTTGCGCAAGAGGCGCTAAACCATATGAAGGATAAAAATGAACAAATCCTTGTGATAGGCTCAAAAGGTAACGACTTTTTTAAGCGCCGCAACAAGAATATAAGAAGCCGTATAGCCAACCTTCCCGAGGCGAATATGTACGAGGAAACAAGGTTGGTCAGCGGTTTGGCAATGTCGCTATATGTATCGGGAGAGGTGGACGAGGTGTATGTGGCATACACACAATTTGCGTCCACCCTGCAATATATACCGCAAGTGGAGAAATTATTACCCCTTCATAGCCGTCAAGACGGGAAATCCGATTCACAAATGACATATCAACCGGATATAAATAATTTTATAGACTATTCAATACCCGTCTACTTACACACCTATTTATATGCGCTTATGGCGGAGTCGATAGCAAGCGAACACGCCTCACGGATGATTAATATGAGTGCCGCCGAAAAAAATGCGTCCGAGATTATAGACGACCTAAAGTTGATGTATAATCGCAAGCGTCAAGCGGCGATTACCAACGAGCTTAGCGAGATAATTGCGGGCGTTAGCATTACAAGATAGAGGAGATAACCAAAAAAGTGTCCGAAAAGAATATAGGTAAGATAGTACAAATAATAGGCGCAGTGCTAGATGTGCGTTTTGAAACATCATTGCCCGCCCTCTATAACGCTCTAAATGTGCGCCACGGTGACCACACGGTGGTACTAGAAGTTATGCAGCATTTGGGAGATAATACCGTGCGCTGTATATCTATGGGATACACGGACGGGCTAAGACGGGGTATGAAAGTAATAGATACGGGTTCTCCAATTAGCGTTCCCGTGGGCGAGCAGGTGCTTGGCAGAATGTTAAATGTGCTTGGCGAGGCGATAGATAACAAGCCCGCCCCCCGTGCAAAAGAGTATTGGCCAATACACAGGAATCCGCCGCCGCTGTCCGAGCAGGTTGCCACTCCGGAAATTTTGGAGACGGGAATAAAGGCAATAGACCTATTGTGTCCATACCCTAAGGGCGGCAAGATAGGGCTGTTTGGCGGAGCGGGCGTTGGCAAGACCGTATTGATAATGGAGCTGATAAATAACATTGCCAAAGAGCATGGAGGATATTCGGTGTTTGTTGGCGTGGGAGAGCGCACCCGTGAGGGGAACGATTTGTATTATGATATGATTAAGTCGGGAGTTATAGACAAAACGGCGCTTGTGTTTGGGCAGATGAACGAGCCGCCCGGTGTGAGAATGCGGGTAGGGCTTAGCGGCTTGACAATGGCGGAATACTTTAGAGATGTGGCAAACCAGGATGTGTTGTTGTTTGTTGATAATATTTTCCGTTTTGTGCAAGCGGGTTCGGAAGTGTCGGCACTTCTAGGCAGAGTGCCTAGCGCAGTTGGATACCAACCCACCCTAGCAAACGAAATTGGCAGTTTGCAAGAGCGCATCACCTCTACCAAATCCGGCTCAATTACTTCGGTACAGGCTATTTATGTGCCTGCCGACGACTTTACCGACCCTGCAACGGCAACCACCTTTGCCCACCTAGATGCGGTAACCGTTTTGTCACGCTCAATAGTAGAGCAGGGGATATATCCTGCGGTGTACCCCTTAGATTCTACTTCACGGCTGCTAGAGAGCAATATTGTTGGCTCAGAGCATTACCGCACTGCCCGTGCTGTACTTAGCATTTTACAGAGATATAAAGACCTGCAAGACATAATAGCAATACTTGGTGTGGACGAATTGTCCGAAAGCGACAAGCTGATAGTAACAAGGGCAAGAAAAGTACAGCGATTTTTGTCGCAACCGTTTTTTGTTGCCGAAAAATATACCTCTTTTTCGGGCAGATATGTTAGTGTAAAAGAAACCGTACGAGGCTTTAAAGAGATTCTTAGCGGCAAGCACGACGAGATATCGGAGGACTTGTTTATGAATGCGGGTACTATTGACGAAGTAGAAGAAAGATTTGAGCGTGCCAAAAACAAAAGCGCTCAAAAGTCAAAATAGACTAAAAAGGTGATAGTTATGGAAGAGCGAAAAATTCACTTGCGGATAATCACGCCGCAAGAGGTTAAAGTCAACCAGAAAGCCGATATGGTGATATTCAGATGTGTAAACGGCGATATGGGAATAATGCCGGGACACGAGCCGATTTCGGCGGTATTGGGTGACGGCGTACTTCGTATAAAAGAGGGAGAAACCGAGCGGCGAATAGCTATCTTTGGTGGGATTGTCGATGTGAATAATGATAGGGTTAGCATAATGACAAGCACGGCAGAGCGCCCCGAGGATATCGACCGTCATCAAGCGGAAAGCGACCGTCAGCAAGCAGAAATGTTGCTAAAAGAAAAGTCGGACAGCACAAAAATACAAGGATACCAAGCGTTGCTCAGACGGGCGCTTGTGCGCATAGAGGTTAGCACGGACTCTATTATCGACGAGGACGACTAGTACAACAAAATGGCGCATTTGCCTTAAAAAACGGCAGTTCCATTTTTTTATATAACCCAAAATTTGTTATACGCATAGGTGAGGTATATCCTTCCTATGCGTTTTTGCAAATGTAAGCTTTTGTTGCCTTTTAAGTTTATACAAAAATATTACAGGACAAGGGCTTTTGTATAATTACCAAAGATAGCCCATAAACTAGTGCAAGAGAAGTTTTGCTAAAAAACTGCAAAACGATAAAATTGGGAGCAATAAGATATGAGTGAAGACAAGGGCAAAGAGATGGAGTTTGCCAAAACATTTTTAACAGGGAGCAGTATTGTATCCGCTAATGAATATACGGGAATGGTAGCAACCGCCATAGATAGCGAGGAGGAGGCGGAAGTTTTAAGTGAGGACTTCAATATTCCCGAACAAAAAGAGTCAGACATAAAATAGCCCAATTAGGTAACCAAACAAAAGATTCGGACATAAAATAACCCAAATAGGTAACCAAATTGGGGTTTAAAGAACCCTAAAATATGTTTACAAGACAGTTGCCTTTAAAAAAGAGAGCAAAAGCATTTATCTTGCAAAAGCTATTCTAACAAGGTATGCTTTTTGCTGCTTGTGTTTTTTAGGAACAAGGTAAATTCGCCGGTTTCATCCAAACAACCAAGAATCACATCATTTATATTATCTACCTTTTGCTTTTGCAGTTCGCCGTCCAACCATTTTCTTGTCTTGTCCATAGCGTTTAGGTTGCCGTCTAGAACTTTGCCGTCTATAATCAAATTTGCCTTTAGTTTGTCATCTCCCACATTCAACTTTAGTTCCTCTGTTTTAGCGGGACGGGCATAGCCTTTTGGCAGTATGGACACCACGCCGTTTTGTTCCAATATCGCATAGTTGATTTCGGAGATATCAAAGTATCCATGATTTCTAAGCTCCCGCAATAAGTCGCTAATGTCAAACCTAGCCCGCTTTAACCCTTTATATAAAATTTCGCCTTTGGCAATAAGGAAAATAGGCAGCCCCTTTAACAGCCTTTTTAACTTAATGCTCTTTCGGGCAATTAGTGAAAATAACACCCCAGACATCATAAATATTACTATCCCTATTACCCCGTGCAATATGGGAATTTCTTGGTCTATACAAAGAGTGGCGGCAATAGAGCCTACCGTTATACCTATTATATAGTCGTAGTAGGTCATTTGCGATATCTGTTTATGCCCCTCTATACGAGCTAGAACAATAAGCACAATGATACTTAATAAAATCCTAATAATTAGTTCTAAATATGCGTTCATACCTAAAGTATCTTACGATATTAGGATTTTATTATTATATAAAAATGATTATGTTCTTTAATCGCCCAATTCTTGGTAATACTGCATCAATGCCACGCCTGCTCCCGCTACGGTGCTGGTGATTAGCTCATCGTCCTTGGGGACGACAGTCCAATTAAAGCCGCAAAGCTTGTCGCTATCTCGCCTGTTGTTGTAAGCGGAAAGCGCATTATCATTTATCACTTGTTGGTAGTCGGGGCGGGAAGTCTTGGCTATTTCGTTTAGTGTCCTAAACAGGATTGTTCTAAAAGCCGTTTCGTCACCCATACCTCCACCGCTCTTTATCGCTATGCCATTGGTTAGTCTAGTGGCAATGTAATAATCAAGCGATTTGTACACATATTCCATATAGTCCTCCTCGCCCGTCACTTTGTAGAGTTCGTATGCAACTCTTGCAAAAGTGCCGTAGTTATAGGAAAACTGCCAATCGTTCACAGAGCCGTCATTTGCGTTTTTGGTGTCGTTTACCTTGCCCGTTTCCTCTTCATAGAGGCTGGTCTTTAGCCAATCAAACAACTCACGGGCAATTTGCAAATAGCTAGGGTCGTCAAGATGTACCGATAGCCTTGCCGCAGTTGTAGCGGCGGGGGCATTGGTGCATACATTTTTGCTTGGATTGTCACCCGTATTTTTCCAATAAAGACCGCCGCCCACGGCATCATCTTTGTATTGGTAAATGTAATCAAACATCTCTTTGGCATCGGTTAGGTAGCGTTCGTTACCTGTTATTGCATAGGCACGGGTACAACCCATTGCCCACCAGCCAATATCGTCATTGTACTCATTTTTTTGGTAGTCATCGTAATACTGCAAAAATCCGTCATATACATCGTCCACAAGTGTCAGGTAGTATTCTCCGCCTTGCCTCTCATATATATCCATCACGGTTTCCCAATTTTGCGCCTCCCACCAAAAGTCGGAATACAGCCCAAACAGAGGTCCTGACCGTCCCGCAATATGCTTTGTGTTTATGGTGTAAAACATTTTGTGTTCCGCATTCCAAAATACATCAATAAAGTCCTCGGTTATCTCCACTATCCTCGGGTCTATTATTGGCTCATCGGGCAGAGTGTCGGCAGGGGTGTCGTCTGGCGGCTCTTTGCAGCCCACAACAAAAAACACAGAGGAGAACACCAACGCTAAACTTAGCAAAATTGCTATCGCTCTTTTCATTTAGATTACCTCATCATCATATAATATCTAATTTCATCTATATGTTCTGCAACTACATATTCTGTAACTCTTAATCATCGTCATTTACCACATACTCTACCACTGTTTTTATTGGGTAGTGGTCGGAGGGATACCAACCCTTATCGTTGCTATCCCGTACGATTTTGTAGGATAGGGGGGTAAAGTATGTGTCGGTTAAAAAGATAAAGTCAATTGGCTTTGCCCAAGGCTTGTCTAAAGTGCCGTTAAAGCTATGGAAAGTGCCGCCAGAGTCGCTGCTAGGGGCAAGTACCATAGCATCCGCCAAAGAGTCGTTGGTGATAATGTTATAGTCCGCCGTGTCCTTTTGGTAATTAAAGTCCCCAGTTATGATAAGCCCGCCCTCTGTTTCCCTTGCTATTTCGGCAAGCATTAAGGTTGCTTTGTTCTGCCCAAGTTGCTTTACCGATAGGTGGGTATTGATAAATGTAAACACTTCTCCGCTAAGTTTATCCTTTAATTCAAGTTTGGTCAGGGTTCGGATATCCACATCCTCCCAATGCGAGCGCTCCACCGTGGGGGTGTCCGATTGCCAAAGGGTGGTAGCACTTAGCGCCTCAAACCTATCTCTTTTATAAAAAACGGCATTTGCACCGCCCATCATTAGTGAAAACTCCGAGCCTGTCCAAGCGTTTACCCCGTAACACTCATAATCTGCTAACTGCTCCTTTAGGTACTCAAACTGCGGGTCTTTGACCTCCTGAAACCCAATTATATCGGGTGAGTGCCTAAAAATTAGGGCGGCAACATCCTCTTTGCGGTTGTCCCAAAACTTATCTTCCCTATCCTCTAGTCCAACAATACGAATATTAAAAGACATGACGGTAAACGGTAGATATTCTGCTACAAAAGGCTCATCATCATCTAGCTGTTCGGTTTTTTCGCAAGCAAACAGCCCCACGCAGACAATAATAATAAAGATAAAAACAATAAACTTTTTCACATTTAAGATTTTAACACAAATCCTGCAAAAAGGGAAGTGGAAATTTTTTGCGCCATTGGGTATTTATATAAGATAAGCGCTAAAACCTCGGATATCTATTGACAGCGGCGCACTAACCATTTATTATATATTGAGGTGATATTTATGAAAAAGAATAAAATAGTAATTACAATATTGGTTGCCGTGACAATTTTATCACTTGCAATACTGCTAACCGCTTGCAATGACAATACTGATTCCCCAATCCGTATATTTGCCGAGATGCCCAACAATATTAGGGCGGGCGATTTTGTGCTGGGCGAAAGTGCAGTGATTTTTGAGTATCAAGGCGGACGGCGGGAGCGGATTGCAATTACCAATAATATGTTGTCTGAGGACGATTTTGCCAAGCTAAGCACCCCCGGCAAACATACTGTTACCATTAATTACAGCGATGACAGCAGCGTGCAAGCTACAATAAACATCTTGCAAAGCGCCACTCATGATGCGGTAATAAATAAGATTATCAAGGGTATACAACTTGCTGCGCCCCAAAATAACATCAATGGCGAAATCGAGTTGTCGCTGCATTATCAGTTTGGCAACTTGCCACGCAAGGAATACAATGTCAAGCTAAAATTCACTTTGGATATTGACGAGTTCGACGGTGCAGAGAACTATCTTGAGGTAGAAATAGCCGAGGACGGCATTGTTGTGTTAGGCTTGTATTACAAGGATAATTTGGATGAGCGCCCATATATGTATGTCAAGGTTGACGGCGTATTTACCGAGCTTTGGCAAAAGACGCAGCACAAAATGCTTAGCGTATCTGCCGACCCATACTTTGGCACGGCATCTATTCCAGATGAGTTTGCCTCCTTTGAGGAGATTATCGGCTTAGTTATGTCGCTTATGGGAGAGGATATTATATCGGCAATAAATGTGGAAAGTCTTGTAAATACTGTGATTAACCTGTTGCTTAGCGGAGCGGCGGTTGCTGTGGACGACTCTACCGCTGTTATTGGATTAGACCTTGAAACGGTTTTGGAGTCGATTGCCGTCAAGTTTGCCCTGCTAGCGGTAACCCCCGCCGCAAATGAGTTCCTAGACGCTATTGGTTCTCCTATTGATTTTGCCAAAGCGCTAAAGATTGCCAACCTATCCCCGCTAAAAATAACCGCAGACTTTAATGAGAGCGGTGCAATTAACAGGTTGGAAATGACCGACAGCTTTGGCAGAGCGCAAACCAACAACAATGTGATTAGCATATATGAGGCGGGCGTTGTGGATGCGGCGCTGAATATTAAGACAATACGCATTACCGCCGACGATTCCTCATTCGACCTTCCCAGTGATAAAGGCTTGGAAACTTGGGAGGAAGGTGATTTATCCTTTGAAAGATGGTTACTCTATCAATACCGTGAGATGATTGGCTACTTTGAGGACTATGTGCCTCCAATTCGCCACGGAATAGAGGCAGAAATTGATGTGCGCTATGCAGACACAGACGAAACGGGCGAGTATAACTTGCTGGATATATACCGTCCCATTGCGGAAAAGCAAGAGGACGGCGAGCTAAACTCCCTTCCTGTTATAATCAATATTCACGGCGGCGGTTGGGTACACGGCAACAAAGAATCGGTGTCATCCTATTGCCAATATCTTGCCTTGCAAGGTTTTGCTGTGGTGAATATTAACTATCATTTGATGCCCGATGCCTTTATGCCCGTGCCTATGCAGGATGTATTTGCCGTGTTTAATTTTGTTATGGAAAATGCCGAACAGTACGGCTTTGACCGTGACAATGTATTCCTAACGGGTGACTCCGCAGGCGGTCACTATGTAATGCTTGCACTTTCTATCTTGGTGGACGAGGATTTGCAAGAGGCTTTTGGTGTAGAAACCGACATCACAATCAAGGCGGCAGGGGTGAACAGTACGGGCTTTAGCTTTACCAATGTGGTTGCACTGCCCATACCTTTTGCGCATTATTATGTAAATCAATTTTTTACAGACGAGTCGCCCTACACCGCATATAGGGATGACCCCCGATACAAGACTATGGCAGATGCCCTTAGCCTAGAAAACAACAAACTAGATAGATTTCCGCCTATGTTTGTATCCTCTGCCCACGCAGACCTCTTTAAGTCGCACTCCGATAGGTTGGTGGCGGAACTAGAAAAGTACGATATCCAGCACATATACGACTACCGCACACAAAATGATGGGGATAACCCCGAGGGGTTCTTGCTAGGACACGACTTTAATGTCGCCGCCCCCGATTGGACGGTGAGCCGTGCGGTAAATGACCGACTATGCGAATTTTTCTTGAGCCAAGTGGATAAGTAGTTTATAAAAACAAGCTAAGCAAAAAACCCCTCAAAACAAGCTAAGCAATAAACCCCTCATTCGTTTTTTAAGATGAGGGGTTTTTGCGCCTCGTTTTTATGGTTTTTGCAATTTTTTCTAATTTAAAAAATATTATTTTTGCTTGGCAATATTAGAAAAGGCATTTAAATTGTAAAAGAAATTGTTGGGAGTAAGAGATAAGTAAAATAATTTTAAACAAACAGTTAGTAGTACCTAACTTTGATTGACAAAAAAACACTAATATTCTATACTATAAACGGAGTTAGTTACAGCAAACTCCGTTTTTAAATGGCAAATGCGGCAGGGTACGCTAAAGAGGGAGTTTTTTCAAAACTTATTAAGCGGTTACTCAAAGCGCAAGGGAGGCACATAATGCAACAAGAAAAAGAAATAGAAGTCGTTACTCTTATGATAAAGCGTTATTGCCGTGGCAAGCATAAGACACGGGGAAATAAGCTATGCGCCGACTGCACAGAGCTGCTTGACTATGTAAAGTTTCGCCGTGCAAAATGCCCCTATCAAGACGATAAGCCATTTTGTTCTAACTGCAAAACACACTGCTACAAACCTGCGATGCGCTCAAAGATAAGAGAGGTTATGCGCTATTCTGGACCGAGAATAATTTTTCGTCACCCCATAATAAGCGTGCGGCACTTGGTTGAAAGCAGTAAAGAAAAAAGAAGGACAAGCGGCAATGATAGATAAAAAGTTATTAAAGCTGATTGGCGATGATAAAAAATATATTTTTTATACAGTTATTTTTATGACGCTTGGTATGCTTGCCAATGTGGCAATCACGGCAAGCATATGCTGGGCGATATATTTAATCACGCAAGGCGCTAGGGGGATAGAATATTTGTATCCCGCCTTAACTGCTATTTTGGCGGTGGCGGTTAGGTATGTTTCCACCCGCCGTGCAGGCACGCTCAAGGAGATTATAGGCAGCAGAATAAAAAAGAGTTTGCGGGAGCGCACATACAACAAAATTTTGCGTTTGGGGGTGAGGGGCGCAGACGATATGAATATGGCAGGGCTTACCCAAGTATCTATGGAGGGCATCGAACAGCTTGACCTATATTATTCGGTGTACCTTCCTCAATTTTTCTTTGCGCTTATCGCCCCAATCATCCTTTTTGCCATTAGCGTTAGCATTGATTGGCGGGTATCGGTGGCGCTGCTTGCTTGCGTTCCTCTAATTCCTATATCCATAGTTTTGGTATCAAGGTATGCCAAAAAAATATTTGCAAAATATTGGGGCAAATATACCTCTATGGGAGATGTGTTTTTGGATAGTATGCAAGGTTTAAAGGAATTAAAAATATTTGATGCGGACGAGTTAAGACAGGAGAAAATAAACCAAAGTGCCGAGGAATTTAGAAAAATCACAATGAAAGTATTGGTTATGCAGCTTGCTAGCATAACGATTATGGACTTGGTTGCTTTTGGCGGCGCAGGTGTGGGAATTGCGCTTGCCGTATCGGGTGCGGCTGGCGGCGCAGCGCCTATTGCGGCACTATTTCTCATATTGATAGCGGTGGAGT
>JBAZCO010000047.1:0-12705 GCA_041654915.1 Clostridia bacterium
ATGCGCTCTTTATTGCCCTAACACAATGCTCCAAAAGGCTTTCTTTGTAGTCAGTAAGGGCGGCGCACTCATACCTTGCGTGCTCCTTTTTGCCTAAAATAGGAGATGTTAGATATGCAATTTGCTCATTTAGTATGGCGCTATCGCTAGTAACTTCTATATATTCGGCGGTAAGATAAGGCAAAAACAGCTTATCATCACTAATTTTGGTGCGCAAACCCGCTCTTGGCTCGTGCCACCAATGCATAACATCCCCTTCCTCGTATTGGCGTTCGGCGTGCAAGAGAATTTGCTCCCTAGTCCGTGCGGGGTTTGATTGCAAGAGCGCCAAAACATCTTGCAGTTGGTCACGATAACCTGTCGCCCCGCCCAATTGATAATATCCGCATCTGGCATTTAGGCGGGATGACACCGTTTGATACATCAACCACTTATTAAATAACTCGTCAAGCGCAACATCCGCCGTCTTTATGTTCACATTGTTGAGTGAATTAAAGTATTTGAGCGACAATCTCTTTTTTTCCGATATCTCCCCGCTTTCAAGATTGATAACCTGCTTGTACTGCCCCACTGCAACATATATTTTTGCGCCGCCTTTTAAGTTGACATTTGCGCCAATTCTCACATTTGCATTCAAAGCGGCAATATCTATATCCGAAATACTTTCGCCATAAATACGAATGAATGCCTCACGATAGGTTAAGAAGTTTTTTATCTTAACCGTATGGCTATCTGCTTTTTCCGAATAAATAAAGGGGGGAGCAAATGAACTGCCTAACAATGCCTCAAAACTATACAAAAGTTTAAGCTCCGCTTCGCCTTTTAAGTTAATTTCGATTATTTTCACCGCTCCTTCATCTATGGAGTACATTTCGGTTTCCGCTTTTATTCCGTCTAACTCACTGAAAAACACGGTTTTTCCTGCGGAAATTAACACTTTGGAAGTGCCGTTTCTGCCGCCATTGAGGCGCACGGTCTTATCTCCAAGCGTAAGGTGTATTTGTTCATAAGGTGTATCTTTTATTGGGTCGTTGTCAAAGCGCAACATACGGTTTTCATATGAATTGTGAAAATATTGCGCTCCTCCACCGTTTTCCGTGGTGAAAAAGCCGCCTTTTTCCCTGCCAATCACATTTGAATACGGTAGAGGAGGGTATTTAGCAAGCGGCAAAAGATACCCGTCTTGGGTAATGCCACCCGCCCCGCTCTTTATTAAATATTCGCCCTCCGGTATTGCTGCAACTTCATTTTCCTCATCATGAACTTGAGAAAAATAAAATGTTCTCTCCGGCACATTAAAGTTTTTGTTTAACAAAATAAATGCGGCGCTTATCAGCCCCTCTGCACCCGAATTTTCACATATTCTGCAATCGCTAATATGCGCATTTTTAAGAATTTCGGCAACTTCTTGTCTTAATGCGGCATCCGCACCCTTTGGCAAAAGCACCGCAGACGCAGGATTTAGCCCAAAATATCTAAGCTCCGCAAGAGTTATGGCAAAAGTTTTCACATACGAGAGTTCGCTTGCATCATCCATAAAATAGACAAGCAATTTTTTTCCCGATGTGTAGTTAAAAAATTCATCCCTTGCCCCCCTTTTATCCACATCCGCCAAAAATTTGTTATTGTATGGGAGCGACATAAGAGGATATAACAGTTTGTTAGTCAATTCCTGCAAGTGACTGTCACTTCCCGCCTCGGTGGCAAACCCATAATAATCATCGGGTATGCGCTGTATTTTTTGCAATAAATCTTCATAGTCATCCGACATTATCTTTATTATTTCGGCGCTTGCCCCCGTCAAAGAGGCAGAAAAAGCAAAGCACGGCTCTAAAACATCACCAAATTGCGGATAAACTGGATTTTCCGTAGTCATCAAGCGTGGACGCCGCTCCGTTCGCCCTCTGCCAAGGGCATTATATCGGTTGCTCTCCGGCTTAATATCGGTAAGCCCTCTCATTACAAGTGCAACAAATACGGGACGCTCGCCCTTTCTTAACCGCCTTTTAGCAATTATTGCTTTATGCTCGTCCAAGTACTCAGTAGTAACAAATAAATTATTAAAGGTAGGATGTGCATTTTGGGCATCATAGGAGCTAAGCGCCAACGGCTCATAAAAAAACAACCTTTTCCCATTCGGCTCGTCTATTGTTAACTTTTCTATTATCGCAAAAAGATTGGAGTCAAACGACAAGTCTAACTTTACATTATCCTCATTATTATGGTATGTTGCCGAAACAGGGGTATAGGAAAAAGCATATTTAGACGGATTATCTTTTAGCGTAATATAGGTGGGTGAGGATACCTTACCGTCCTCATTCCTAATATAATAATGGCGTCCGGAGCGTTCCTCTGCGCCCTTAATAAAACGGTTAATTATCACGCCGTTCCACATAGTACAGCCACCGCCAAGCGCATCACAATACAGCCCCGTTATACCGTCACTCAAGCCCGTCGCTGCAGTAGAGTATTCTACATTAGCTATATATTTATAATACTCAAGCTTGTTTTTTAAGCTTTTTCGTTCCCTTTCCTCTATTTTTTTGCGGAATGTGTGTTTCTCTTGCTCCTCGGTTAATAGTATTTGTACTCCCCCTATGCCGGGGTCTTTTTGCATAAGTTTGCGCAGTTTGCCGCCCGTGAGGTAGTTGGTAAGGGATGCCATAATCATCCCTTGGTGGTGCGTCATATATGAATATAATACTCGGGTGCGCCCCTCCATATCCAGAGCTTCATAAAAACCATAGTCGCTAAGTCCTCCCGTTGCAGCAATTTTTTCCAAGTTATCTGCCACAGCTTTGGGATTATATTCCAATGCCAAAAACGAACTGTAAGGAGAAATAATGTTTTTTTCCTTATCACGACCAAGACTTAGCGCATCTATGCCAAAAGCTTTATATTGATATCTCAATCCGTCATCAAAGGCGTAGTAACCACTTTCCGAACGCCCAAACAACCCCCGTGAGCGTGCCTTTATTTGCAAGCTTACTGCATTGTGCGCACTTGCTCTGCAAAGAGAGCCTTTAGGGGACTGCAAAAACAGCTCTGGCATAATATATTCAAACATTGTTCCCGACCAAGAGAGTAAAGTATTGCCGCAATCGGGAGTGAAGTCACGAATTAGCGCTTTCCAATGCGCCGCATCCCCATATAGTGATATATAAACTAGGCTAAGTAGCCTTGACTCGGATGCCAACAAATCATAATGCCCGTCAAATCGTTTGGATACAGTGTTGTAACCCAAGTAAAATTGCCGCTTTGAGGGGTCGTAAAGTGCAGATAAATCCGTGCTTTTAATTAGTTTTTCCACTCTACTCCGCAACAACTTATCCTCTTTGTTATCCAAAAAGCCTTTTAGCATAATCAACGATGCTACAAAGTTACCGCTGTCTATGCTTGACACAAAGGGAACTGCAGGTGTTTTTTTGGCAATGTAATACCAATTGTAAAGGTTTCCGTGCCACTTTTCCAAATTTTCAATGGCGGAAACAATATCTTTTAGGGTCAAAATCGCATCCGACCTATTGGTTTCTCCCAAAATTACCGCACAAATTTCGGCAATAATTTGAAAGCCTATATTGGTGGGCGAAGTGGTTTCCGACATACCCTTATACGGTTTTATTTGTAGATTGTCGGCAATAAGTGAGCCGCTTTTTCGCATATACCTAAAATAAAGGTATGTTTTTTTAAGGTATGAGCGCATTATATCGGTATATTCAAGTTTTTCCTCCTGCTCCTCCCCGCTCTTATATACCAAATAATATATAGCGTAACTTGCCGCAGCAAAAATAAGGACAGGAATATATGGTGCTCCGCCAATCAAAAGCGCAAGCGCAATCAAGGGCGCAATTATCATAGATGGAGCAGTTTCGTTTATAAATTTACCGCTCATACTTTGACTTTGATAAAAAGTTTTCCACTCCAATAATGAGCCGCCGCTTATCATCCGCCAAAATGTGGTGATTACCAGCCTGGCATTGCACAAAGCGTAATACGGCAGCAATCCCGCCTCAATAACTGCGTTTGATATTGACAGTGCTATATCTTTTGCCGTGTATCGTGGGCGAATCTTTTCTTTTACCGCCCGCCTTAGCATACCTATAACATCTAAAATTACGGGGGCGAGTAGCAACAGGGCAAACACCGTCCAAACATATGGATAAAATAAACTTATCACGCCTACCGCCAAAGTAAATATAGGGAATAGAATATTGATAAAATTGCGAATTATCAAAAACTTGTATATCGGGCGGATTTTGGATATATGCCTTGTTCCATCTTTCTTTTTCCACCCACGACCAATAAAGGGTAACAGCTGTATATCCCCTCTAGCCCACCGCTTTATGCGCTCCCTATCGGCAACAAAGTTTTTTGGGGCATCCTCATAAAGGACAGAGCCAGATGCGGTTTCTAAAATTGCGCCCTCAATTATATCGTGGGAGAGTATTTTGTTGTCGGGAAATACACCGTCTAACTTGTTATAAAAGGACTTGATGCGGAATATCCCCTTGCCGCAAAATATATCTCTTGTAAAGACATTGTAATACAAGCTTGAGTAGTTTGGATAGTTAATAAAAGCCGACTCTCTGCGGAAACGCTTGGCAAAGGGGGTTATTAAACTAAACAAGTTATAGCGGCTTCTTGCTGTTATCAAGTCATATCTTGCGTTTGCGGGGTGGGCGATGATATTTATCAATTCTTTTGCCCCGCCAACAGATAAAATATTGTCTGCGTCTAGCGTAAGCATATATGAAGGACTGCCAACACAATGGTTAGAAATATAGCAAAACTCATCTTTTTCGCCCGTAATAAGGTACTTGACTAACTCGTTTATCGCCCCCCTCTTTCTCTCGTACGCTTTGTATCGCCCATCGATATTTTTGCGTTTTCTTATATAAATACAATATCCTTCTCGCCCTTCATACTCACGAGCGGCATCAATAATAGCGCCGTCCTCTACGGTTTCTTCTGTATCGGCAGGCTTTAAGTCAATTAAAAGTGCGGCAGTAATATTTGCGTCTGCATTGCTTTCTCTAATTATTTCTAGGTGTTTGAGCGCCTCTTTCATTTGCTCTTCCGAGCCGATAAATTCGGCAATTGTAATAATTGTATTATGCTCACTTGGAATATTTAGATAATTCATTTCGGGTAACGGGCGTGGCTTAACTGTTTCGGACAAGATATTATTTATAATTGCCTCCGCTATAATAAACAGCGGTGGCAAGGCGGCAATTGCCGCCGCAAAACTTCTAAAAATAAAGTACACCGCTGCCGAAAGTCCGACCGTTAACAAAAACATCGCCCCTATATAGAGATACTCTTTTATTATACTATTCTTTTCTTTAAGCTTAACTAGGTAATAGCCGCTCCTTACATACTTTATCAGCTTAGCAGTATGCTCCAAAAGCACGGTAATTGGGTCTATATTGTTAAATTTTGCAAGGTTTACCAACTTTTTAGCAACCAACAGTTCTCCTGCATTTATTCTGTCACTAATATCTGCAATGCGGGAAAGGTATAATTTTTTTGTGTTAAAGGACATATCCTTGTATGCACCTCGTGCCGAAAGTTCACGGTCAACCACGCTGAGCCCAAGCGCATCCTCGTCACCCAAGATATCTTGCAAGTTTTTTAGCGTATCAAACAAGTATTTTGCCATTCGTGTTGTATCTACAACGGACATAGAATGGTTAAAGCCTATACTCTCCACATTAACACCTTTGCGGGCAAGTTTTTCTTTGATGTCCGGATGTGAATTATGTTTTAAAAAATAATATAGATAAATATCACTTTTGAGAAGTGGCTCAAAGTATCCCCTTTGGCTCAATCTCTCCATTTTGTTGTAATGAATAATGCGGCGAGATAGCATATATATCTGCTCAAGCACAGCTAGCCCTATTGCACTCCTCAAAGCCCGTATTTCATGATAGTTCAAAATACTTTCGTTATTAACTATATCAATTGCCTTTTTTATTCTCTCAAAATTCAATAGACCAGCGGAGTTTTCAACAATATAGCGTGCAATAACAAGCACCCTAACCCCACCAATAGAACGGGGCAAAAGCGAAAATTCTCTCATATTGAAGCCATCAATAAACCTTTTTACATAATATAGGTTTTCAAAATACCATTTTTCGCCCTCGGTGACAGGCTTATTGCGCCTAACCTTGGCAGATACAACCCTTTCTGCCCGTGCTAAGTATCTTAGCAGAGGCTGTATGCTCACACCTCTGCCCCTCTCTATCACTCGGTTTTCTCGGGCAATATTGCGGATACCGCTAAAAAAATCCTCGTCGGAAAGTTTTTTTAGTTCCCTCTTTGACGGCTGTCTTTTAGGTATAAAAAACACAGTCAATACCGCTAGTGCGGCTATAATTCCAATAATATAGTAAAGCATACAAAAAATTATTGACAAGCATCCGCCAATTATACGGTATGAATATTCCCCGATATAAAACGGCAAAAAATACCGCCTAAAGCTGTTGTTAAATCGATGCTGACTGTGGTATAATCTATTAGCGAGGTAGCCGGACGGTCGCATCGTTTAAGATGAGGAAAGTCCGAGCATCACAGGGCAAAAGCGGCAGGCAACTCCTGCCGGAGGCGACTCTAGGGAAAGTGCAACAGAAATAAACCGCAACTCTAACGAGTTGTAAGGGTGGAAAGGTGAGGTAAGAGCTCACCAGCAGTTCGGCGACGAAATTGGCTATGCAAACCCCGCTTGATGCAAGAGAATGGAGCAAATGGAAAGCCCGTCCTGCTCCTAAATCGCTTGAGCGCACAGGCGACTGTGCGCCTAGATAGATGACCGTTTAAGACAGAACTCGGCTTACAGACTACCTCGCTTATTTAAAAAATATGTGGCGCATTATATTTATATAATGTTAGCTCTTTTTAACCATTTCCGTTACCGCAAGCGTTAACTTTTTGCCTTGCGGTATTTTTTATTTGCGCCACATATTTTTTCAGCCGCATCTTTTTGCGACTTTTGGGCGTATTCGAACGGTTACAGGGTTGCACCCAAACGCTCCTTGCCGTACCGCTTGTACGGCTTTAGGAGCGTTTCCGTCCAAATCCACCTCAAAATTCATCAAAAATCTGCTGCTTACTAACCTCTAACAATCCTAAACAGAGTTTAGCCGTTACCCTGTACACTTCGGCGGGAACTTCGCACAAAATCACACCAAAATACAAGACAAATTGCTACTGCCGTGCTTTTTACTGTTTTTCACAGGGTTTAAGTTGTGCTTACAGCTTAACAATCGCAAAACAGGGTTTTTTCTGCTGCCGTGCTTTTTTATGTTTTTCACAGGGTTGGAGTGGCGCTTGCAAAATCTTAACAATTGCAAAGTCCAAGGCAAATTGCTACTGTCGCACTTATCTAACTTTTGACGACATTACTCTTTACTATTTATGCTATATTTGCAAGTTTTCTTTGGCTATCGCCTCTTTTAGCTTAAAAAGCGCTCCTTTCTCTATTCGTGAAACATAGGAGCGGGAGATGCCAAGAATATTGGATACTTCCTGTTGGGTGAGAATATTGCCGTCCTTTAGTCCAAAACGATGTTTGATTATCAAGCGTTCTCGCTCGTTTAAATAATTATCTATAATCTTTAGCAAGCTTGACTTTAACATCTGGCTTTCTAGTTGGCTGTATACAGTCTCTTCATCTATGGATAACATATCAATCAGCATCATCTCATTACCGTCCTTATCTCTGCCTATATTTTCATAAAGGGATATATTGCCCTGTTGCTTTTTATACCCTCTTAATGCCATTAAGATTTCATTTTCAATACATCGGCTTGCATAGGTGGCTAGCTGTGTACCCTTGCCCTCCTCAAATGTGTTGATGGCTTTAATTAACCCCAATGTTCCCACTGATATTAATTCGTCTTGGTCGGGATAATTGGTGTACTTTTTTGATATGTATACGACTAAGCGCAAATTATGCCTAATTAACACATCACGAGCATCCATATCCCCGTCTTTGAACTTCCTAAGATATTCCTTTTCCTTTTCCGAACTTAACGGGTGGGGAAAGGAATTGCTGTTCTCCAACCTAGAAGTAAACAATAATATATTACTAAGAATTGCAAAAAAACCTTCTAATAAAATAGCCGCCTCCGCAAGGCTATTATATGTCGAAAAATGTAAAAGGTTGTATGTTAAAGGGAAAATTAAATAATATTCTCTATGGAAAAGCTTGGCTCTATTTGTATTGTCACTTCGTTTAAATAAAATAATGGCGATGAGGAGGGAAAACTAAACCCCAGCTTGCAAGCGGTTAGGCATTGCTTTTTTAGCTTGAATGTGCGATTGGCTGCAAAGTCGCCGTATTTAGCATCCCCTAAGATTGGATACCCATAGTGCGCTAAATGCGCCCTGATTTGGTGAGTTTTGCCCGTATGCAGGGTGATTTCGGCAAGGGTGAGCGGGACAAGTGAGGACAAAGTTTTAATGGGGGTTGCCTCGGTAAGAATTTTTACTGCGCCTTGTTTTGGGGAGTCATATATTTGCACAACACCTCTTTCGGCATCTTTTGCAAGATATGCTACAAGCTTTACGCTTTTATTAAGATTGCCGCAAAGGAGCGCTTGATAATTTTTTGTAATATATCCTTTTTTAAAGGCATCCTTAACAAGTTGATATGCTTTTGTATTCTTGGAAAAAATAACTAAACCGTCGGTATTTGTATCTAGACGGTGGCATAGTTTGTAATTTGCTGAATGGGCTAGCTGTACCCCTAACGCAAAAACCTCGGATATTATCCCAACAGGCTTGTAAAAAACTGCTATATCTTTATAGTCGCCCAACACTTGGTAGCGGGGCGGGTAAAGTTTTTTTTCGTCCAAATAAACTTCGAGATTGTCGCCCTTGTTTAAAGTTTCGTCACTGGATACCCGCCTGCCATTAATTTTGATATCCTTATTTTTAATAAGCATACGGATATAGCTAGGCTTTAAGCCCTCTATTGAGTCGGCAAGAAAACGGCTTAACTTAACTTTATCGGTATGGCACACCAAACGCTTCATATTGTTACTCGGGCTTGTTGCCCTCTTTGTTCCCTATGAGTTTTTCTATTGCCTCACGCAAGGTATTTATATCTTTAAACTCTCTGTGGACGGACGCAAAACGCACATAGGCAACCTCGTCCAACTCCTTTAGCCCCTCCATAACCATCTCCCCTATTTTTTTGGAGCTGATTTCTTGCGCCAAACTATTGTGAATCTTTTTTTCGATATTAGAAACTAGCACATCAATATTACTTGCTGTGACAGGTCGCTTTTCGCAAGATTTAATCACGCCTGCTTTAATTTTGCGGCTATCGAACAGCTCCCTTGTGCCGTCGGACTTGATTACAAGAACGGGGGAGTACTCTATTCTCTCGTATGTAGTGTAGCGCTTGGCGCATTCGGAACACTCCCTGCGCCTCTTAATGGTAAGACCGTCCTCGCTAAGGCGAGAGTCAATTACCTTGCTGTCCAATGACCCGCAAGACGAACATTTCATAACATCACCTCAGTATAATTATATATGAAAGAACTTAAATTGTAAATAGTTATAGCCCCATTATTTAAGAAAATTAGCAAAAAAGCGATAAAACAATATCTAAAATGAATTTTTATGATTGTTGATATTTAGTTATAAACTCGTTAAATATCTGACCATATGACTTGCCAAAGTGCTGCGGAAAATTATAGCCCGTATCAAAGCAAAACTCAAGCACCGTGTCAAGCCCATAATTATCAACAAGATACTTTATTAATAAATATGCCTCGGGATAGCTCAAATCATTGCCCTCAAACCTTAAAAATGGAAGGCTTTGGGGATGACGCTCGGCAACGGATTGGGCAGCAATGGGCATAACTGAATTGAGATTTAAATTCTCGTTGGTTAATGTAACAGCGGCTATTCCCTCATACGCCAAGGCAAAATCAAACTCCTCCAAAGTTGAAGATAATGGTTTTTTATCTTGATAATATGCTTTCCACAACTCAGCAAATGTTTTGGTGTCATAATCTTCACTTTCAAAGTTCATATTTAGTGCTTTAAATAGCCGACCTCCAAAAGCGGTATATCTGTTTGGTATTTCTTTTGAGAGATATTCGGCAATTCCCTCAGCTTGCCATATATGTTTGTGGGAATAGTCTGCATAAGTAAGAATATGGATGATTTCGTGCTCAAAATCATCTAAATCATTTAAGTGTATTTGGCTATCCTTTGCATTGGCATGGGAGTAACTAATTCTATCATTAATAAATATTGTAATTTTGCTATTATATCTTGCCAATATTTTAGGATAACTTAAAGGCGCATTTATTTTAATATGTGACAAAATGTCTTCCATTGCAGCATTGCACTCGGACAACTGTTCAAGAATAAGCAGAGGTGTATCAAAGGCATTTTTTAGCACATAGTCTGATGAGCCAAAGGTCTTGGGAATCGGTGAAATATTATAGACACGGTTTGCCGTTGTGATAATAAGCGGGTAAGCGGCATCGGAATGGGAGTAAGTTGCGTTGTTGAGCCAAGATATATTATAGGGCATATCATAAATTAAGCTCACCCCAATATTATTTAACCAATCTTGCCTGTTTCCCCCCGACAATCCGCAAGAAAGAAAGGAATCTCCCCCATGGGTGTCTATGAGATATTTTGTATAACTCTCTGCGGTAAGATAAGCCGTTTCTATTGTGCTCGCATCGGCAAAGGCGTCATTAAAAAATGCAGAAAACAACGACAAGGTTAGCAGGTTGCTTTCTTCGTTATAATATGTTGTTAGGATATCGTTGTTATCTTTGGATTCTCCAAATATATAGTGATAAGCGCCGTGCTGTTTCCACAACTCATATTTATTTAGATAGGCTTTTGTCAAGACAGATTGATATGCCAAACTTTTTATGTCATCTATGGTACAGTATAGGCTGTTTTTTGCATAAAAAGCTTGCTCTTTTTTTGTGTCTTCTACAACATATATGTAAAGATTGGTGTCTAAATTAAATACATTATTTAGGGCGTCATAGTCGTTTTGCAGTTCTTTATAAGTACTTAATGCAAGTGCCTCATTAAAGATTTTATCTTCAAAATGCAAGTCGAACCTTTCGTCAATTAACAAATGGGTATCAAAGGAAAAGTTATAATTGATATTTTTTATATGCTCATCATTATAAAAATGTATGTTGGACAGGCAACCCATCATAAATAATAGCAATAAAAATATTATTGTTATAAAAATTATGCTTTTTATTCTCTCTTTTACCATTAAAAATATTATATCATAAACTTATAAATATGTAAAATTTTTTTATAAAAGCTTTTTTAGTGATTGCATTGAACATTGGTATTGCCGCCGCCCGCTTGAGGAAGCTCTGCAAGTATTACATCGTCGCCAATTTTTATTACGCAATTCCAAGGAATATAAATGTTTTCCGAACCCGAAATATTTTTTAAAAACCGCTTTTCTCCCGGCACAACAATCCCCACCACTCTGCCGCTGCAATGTATGCCCAAATCGACAATTCTGCCAAGTTGCCGTCCGTCTGTGATGTTTATTACCTCTTTTTCCCTAAGTTCGCAAAAAGTATAATCTATACCGTGCATAAAAAAAATCCCCCTGCGCTAATATTAATATGAGCGCAGAGGGCTATTTAGGACTAGAAGGCGGACTTCAATTCGCTTATTGCGCTTTTTTCCAACCTGCTAACCTGTGCTTGGGACATATGAAGTGCGGCGGCAATTTCCATTTGTGTATGACCTCGGTAATATCTATAAAGCAGCACCTGCCGCTCCCGCTCCGGAAGTTTCTTGACGGCTTCCCTTAATGTTACTAAGTCCGCATAATCAATACTCGAACTATTATCCCTTATTTGGTCTACTATCAGCATACCGTCGCCCGAATCATTAAAAACAGGCTCGTATATCGACACTGGCTCAGCAATAGCGTCCAATGCAGATACTACTTCCCTGTACGGGACATCGATTTCTTTGGCAATTTCGGTAAGACTTGCTTCTTGCACCCTCTCTCTTTCGAGTTTATCTCGTGCTTGGATAGCTTTGTAAGCTATATCTCGAAGATTTCTACCTACCTTCATTGCAGTACCTTCACGGACAAATCGCCTGATTTCTCCCAGTACCATAGGAACCGCATAAGTGGAAAAGCGTACATCAAGAGTTACATCAAAATTATCAACCGCCTTAATAAGACCTAACATACCTACTTGGAACAAATCGTCCGCACATTCTTTGGTATTTTGAAAACGCTGTACCATACTTAAAACCAATCTTGCGTTGGACATTAAAAATGACTCACGCAAATCCGTGCGCCCGCTCTTGATGAGCTTAATCATTTGCTCGGACTCCTTTGCTGTAAGCTTTGGCAGTTGCGAAGTGTTAATACCTGTAATGTTGACTTTGTTCATACTTATCCCCTGCGGAAGTTAGTATGGACTACAAAACGAGGAATATACAAACAAAATTAAACACCCCGTTTGGGGTGCTTGATTTAAGGAATGAGTATCCTTAACTTGGATTATGGTTGTTTGTGTTGAGCGGGTTTGGGTTGTGTTTGTTTGTATTTGAGCAAATAACAGAGCGCTTAGTTTACCTTGCTCCGCCGCCTCCACCGCCAAAGCCGCCTCCGCCGCCGCCAAAGCTACCGCCTCCAAAACCTCCGCCGCCAAAGCCGCCCTTGCCGCCGCTATT
>JBAZCO010000048.1:0-12473 GCA_041654915.1 Clostridia bacterium
TTGCCGCCGTGGTGTTAAGCTTGCCGTTGTCTATAGACAACGGCAAGCTTAACACCACGGCGGCAAAGACTTGCGTATCTTTGTTCGGCAAGATGATTCGTGTAGCTTACTGACGGCGAAAGATAAGACCATACCTCATAGTGAGTAAACCCTTGGTAGTCCTCCAACCCCCACTCGTCACTGCCGCCTGTGCATATTGGATAACCTATTCTAAACGGATGCGCTATCCCAACCAAACCGCCTCTCTCTCGCACACTGCGCACAACTTGTATTATGTTTTGAGGGGTAATGCACTCCCATTTTTGCGTTAAGTCACCGCCTAGTACCGTGATATGTCCATAAAAAGTAGTCCACTCTATGCCGTGGATAACTGTTATGCCCACCTTTTGCCCCTCTTTGGATAACGGTTGAATACCCGCAATCGTGTTGTGGTCGGTGAGCGCAATGACGCTCAAACCTTCGGCTTTTGCCGCTCTAGCAAGCGACTCGGGGGTAAATGTACCGTCACTATGCAGGGTGTGGGTGTGAAGTTCCGCAGGATAATATTTTATCATTCCCCCACCTCTACCCTAATCGCAACATTGACTTCTTTGGATAGAATACAATGGGTACTGACAATAATTTCCCATTCGCCCTCGAATATTGGAGTGCGCAAAAAACCACATGAGCTATTGCTGTTAGATATCATATATTCTGCATTATTTGCGTGACGGTGCGCACATCCTACCCGCCCTTTGGGGGAGTCCAATGTGATAGTTATTAAATTGTTTAAGGGAAGTTCTGATTGGGGGTTGTCACAAGGCACATTGTAGCGAGCATAGCACTCCCGTATTAAGGCAATAGATTGTTCCCTATCTTGAAAAACTTTGGGAGTGTAGGCAAAAAAAATTCGCATATAGCTTGGCTGAGCTCCCACGCTAAACCTTAGGGGAAAGTGCCGCATAGTATCTGATGCTGTGAGTGCAATGCTTTTGTCCAGAACAATCATAAAGTTTCTTTTAAAAACGGATTTTCGCCCAATACGAACCCTCTAACGGTCATTTGGGCTACCAAAGTGCCAATTTCGTTGGTGATGTCCACATTGTAAATAGCGGTGCGGGCGGTGCGGCTAATTGGGGTTGCCTTGGCAAACAAGTAATTGCCACGCCCCGGCTTGAGGTAGTTTATATCCGCCCCTTGCGACACGGTTGTCATTCCCTCGGAGTTGGCATGCACGGCAAAAGCAAAATCGCCCAGCGTAAAAATAAGTCCGCCTTGGGCAACATTGCCAGCGTTGAGGTGGCGCTCCTCTATTTTTACTTCGCAAATGCAAAAATCGTTGTTTAGTTCTTTTATTAAAATGCCGTTTTCCGCACAAAATTTATCTGCTAAAAAATATTCTTTTATTTTATTTATATTCATATTATTTATACCGCTTGCTTTTTACATAGCTTTTTTTGATTCATATTATCTATACCGTTTGCTTTTTAACATAGCTTTTTTGTATTCGTAGTGCGCATCCTTCCTAGTAAATATGCGTTGAATTCTCCTGCCCCTCGCACGGGTGGTATCCACCATACTTTCGGGCGCATATGTTATGCCTTTTTTGATTAGGATTGGCAAGAATTTTTTTAGCCGCTGCCTAAAGTCTTGATAATCTCTTTTCTCTTTGGGCGTCCACGCAACCTCTGCAAGCGCCTCCATCCTTGGGAAAAGCTGATATTCCGCCCTCTCCGTGGTGAATACCCACTCCGTCCAAAGAGTTGCCTCCACTCCCAATACTCCGTCCGCTATGGGACATTCGGGTAAATTGTAATGCTCCGGCTCAAACTCATAGGTCGCTTTCAAGTTGCGCCACGCATAGGGCATATCAAAATAAAAGGCTTGGTGTTTGCTTAAAATTAACTGCCGCCCTTCGGTTAGCTCTGCATCTACATTTTTGTCACGCCCCTCTGTCCAATATTGGACAATAGCAGAGTTTTCCAAATTGCCGCCCATCAAAATTTCGTTCCAACCAATCAAGCTTTTGCCTTTGCCTTTTAAGTAGAGTGCAATTTTATTATTGAAAAACCCTTGCAACTCCTCCTCATTTTTTAGCTTGTAGCGTGCCATTGTCTTTTGACACTCGGGGCATTTTTTCCATTGTTTTTTGTTTGCCTCATCGCCGCCTATGTGAAAATAAGGGGCAGGGAAAAGTTCGGCAATCTCGTCTATCACATCATATATAAAGCGGTATGTGAGGTCCTTGCCTGCACACGCAATAGCATCCTTGTTGTCGTTGTGCCTCACAGACGGCTCTATTGGTTTGTTTTGACAACTCAACTCGGGATAAGCGGCTATCGCAGCCGCAAAATGTGCGGGCATATCTATCTCTGGCACAATAATTATATTGAGCGACTTGGCAAATGCTACAATCTCCCTTATCTCGCTCTTTAGATAATATCCGCCGTGAGCAACCCATTCTACCGCATTGGGCTTGCCCCACGCTAAATGCTGCGTTCCCTTCCTTTGGGCGCCAACTTCGGTAAGTTTAGGATACTTTTCTATCTCTATGCGCCAACCAACATTGTCGGTAAGATGCCAATGAAAGACATTTAGCTTGTGGATGGACATAATCTTTAACAGCTTTTTTACAAACTCTTTGCCAAAGAAAAACCTGCTCTCGTCAAGCATAATCCCCCGCCAAGGGTATCGTGGCTCGTCCTCGATTTCCGCTGCGTGCATGGTAAGCACTTTGGCTTTGAACATTAGGTCGGCATTCAAGAGCTGCCTTAGTGACTGCACCGCATAAAATGCGCCAGCAAAACCAGAGGCAAAAATATTCATGGTTTCGCTGTCACAATCTATCCTATAACCTTCTTTGGGGCAATTTCTGTCGTATAGGAAACGCATTGACGCTTTTTTGCTAACCACAGTATTTAGAGTATAGCCACAAGCATTGGCAACAATTTGTATAAAAACACTTTGTGCGCCTTCAAGCTCCGCATCCGAGTATATCGTGGTAGCAGAATTAATGATAAATTCTCCGTATCGCTCCTCGTATTTTTTGGGAAGGGGTATGATGTTAGGCATTCGCTATCTCCTTAATAAGCCGCTATTAAATTATTTTGTATTACTATCTTTTTTCAAGTTTTACATACTTTTGTCTTGGGGCTACCGCCACATATGCGGGGCGGATGATTTTGCCGTTATTGGATAACTCCTCTATCCTGTGCGCACTCCAACCCGGCATCCGTCCTATTGCAAATATCGGAGTGAACAATTCTGGCGGAATCCCCAACATACTGTAAACTAAGCCCGAATAAAAGTCCACATTGGCGCTAACTCCCTTGTATATCTTGCGCTTGTCGGCAATCACCTCGGGGGCAAGCCGCTCAATTGCATTGTATAGGGCAAACTCCTCGTGCAGCTTTTTTTCCAACGCAAGGCGCTTGGCAAAATCTTTCAAGATATCGGCACGGGGGTCGGATTTGGAGTACACTGCGTGACCCATACCATATATTAGCCCCTTGTTATCAAACACCTCTTTATTTAATATGCGGATAAGATAGTTTCTAATTGCACTGTCACTATAAGAAGAGTTGATATTGTTTTTTATATCCTCTATCATACGGACGACTTTGACATTCGCCCCGCCGTGGCGAGGTCCTTTAAGAGAGCCAAGGGATGCGGTTATTGCCGAATAAGTGTCTGTGCCGGAGCTGCTAACCACATGAGTGGTGAATGTTGAGTTATTGCCGCCGCCGTGTTCGGCATGAAGGACAAGACACAAGTCTAATATTTTTGCCTCAAGGGGGGTATATACGCTGTCTTGCCGCAAAAGGTGCAAGATGTTTTCCGCCGTACCCTTTGTGGGGTCGGGCTTGTGAATTATCAAACTTTCGTTTTGGTGATAGTGTTGGGATACTTGATAGCCGTACACCGATAAAAGCGGAGTTTGAGCGATAAGATACAAGCATTGCCTTAGCACATTGGATAGCGACACATCATCGGGGGTGTTGTCGTAAGCATAAAGCGTAAGTACCCCCCGTGACAAGGTATTCATCATATCCTTAGACGGTTTTTTCATTATCACATCACGCACAAAGTTGACGGGAAGTCTGCGCATTTCGCTAAGAATAGCACAAAATATATCTAGCTCTTCCTTGCTTGGCAATGTGCCGAACAATAAGAGATAGGTAACTTCCTCAAAGCCTAGCCTGTTCTCACGGGAAAAGCCTTTTACAATATCCTTTATGTTTATGCCTCTGTAATAAAGTTCGCCCTCGGCGGGTTTTTCCTTGCCGCTTGCATCGATTTTTTTAGAGTTGATTTCGCTAATCTCTGTTAAACCCGCAACCACACCTTTGCCATCTAAGTCACGCAAACCTCGCTTAACATCGTGCTTTTCATAAAGCGATGAGTCTATTATTGTACTCTTTTTTGCTATCTCCGCAAGTTCCTCTATTTTTTGTGATAATTTGTTTGTATCAAACACCGTATGCCCACCTCCGTACTGACTGTTGTATTAAACCTCTTGGGTCTTTAGTATGCGAATTCAAGCCGCCTAAAACACTACTCCCGTTTGGCGGCTATCATTTTGTGATAATTTATTTTAAGCTGTTGCTTTTGTTTGCTTTGCGGCTCGCTTTGCCCTGCTCTTTGTGCTATGCCTGCCTATACCTAACCGTTCGCTAACCATATCTAGCACAAATACCGATATAAACAATACTCCAACTACGGATAATAATATCACCCAAGTGTAGTCTGGCGGTGCGGCTATGGCAAAGTAATCGGAATCTTCCATATCAAAGCTGATAAGGTTGCCCTCTCTTACTATATTTTTTGCCTCTACCACGCTGCCGTCCGCTTTGATAAGCACAACTACAAACTCGTTGCTCTCCCTAAGCCGTGCGGGAAGCTCCATTGTTGCCCGTGCCGTGCTAAGAAGGTTAGCCTTTTCTCCCTCTACTACAAAGCTCTGCCCGTAGAGTGCGGATATTTTCATATTTTCATAAGCGGTTTCTTTTGCCTTGAATGCAGTAAATGCCTCCTCCATTGCCGAATAGCGCCCTCTGTTTTCTGCTCGCCTTATCTCCTCCAAAGTGTATTCCGTGAGGGAGTTGAAGTTGCCCCTTAATACAAACGATGCAACGGACGAAGTGAGTATTGTCTTGGTGACATATTGCATACTTGTGCCGTATGTGATTTGGTAGTTGGGCGACTCTGCGCCAAAGGGTGTAATTTCGTAGTTGCCCACCTCACTATGGAAGGTTACATTGGGCAATGCCGTTAAGGAGCTTGCATCTTCGCCGTCAACAAAACCTTCATATATGAAGTTTTTAGTGGGGGTATCGGTTTCGGGCAAGGATATATCTTCAAGATAAATGAGGAGCGGGGCTTTATCTATTAGCACGCTAATTTCTCCTGTGCCTACCACCGTATAGTTGCCATTATTTATTGTTACAACAGCACGATAGCTGCCCGCATTCTTTACTACTGCAACTTGCTCGTTGCCAATATAATAGACCAACTCATCGTTTAACTCGTCGCCCTCAAGCACATTATCCAATGTATAGGTGATTTGTTTTTGCTCCTTGCCGTTATATACAAGGCTAGATGAACCGCTAAATGTAACGGTAACTTCCCTAGCAATAACCGATACTTCAAGGGATAGGCTTGCGTTGGTATAGTTTTTATCATTACTTATAAATACCGCATCAATATTAAGCACGGGAGACTCGCTAAAGTCGGGAATTAAATCGGGCTGTACCCACTCCAAAGTGCCGTTAACATTAACGCCCACTTTGCTTGCAACCGCTATTGTGGACAGCTTGTCGCCATATTGAATAGCTATCTCACTCTGCTCCTCAAACTCGGGGGCGGCGGGATAAATTCTTAAATTTATGCCAACAAAGCTAAGAGCATAATTTGGGTTGACCTCCAATCCCGTGGGCAGATACGCATAAAAACCATACGGCAAGTCGGGATATATGGTGGAATAGGCATTTTCGCCTACGGTACGCAACATCCCTTCGGTTATGGATACTCCGCCCTTCCCAACAATGGCATCCGCTATTGTATCCCACGGCGCAAGTCCGCTTACAGTATAGCTTTGCCCCTCTTGCAGTTCGGGGTCTTGCTCGCCAAATGTTTTCTTGTTATAGCGTGTGCCTGTCGCCTCGTCCTCGTGCGCTCCAACCAAAACAAAAGATAAGGTTTTGGAACGAATTTCGTAACTGCCCTCATAAAAAGTTATTTGATAGTCGGGGTTTGCCAAAGACAATGCGGTTAGGTTTTCCTCCGCATTACCCGCTCCGCATACGATTGTATAAACACCCGCATTGCGCCCTTCTTCTCTTAGCAACTCAATATTAAGATTATAATCGTCTGCCAAAAGCAGTACTTCCTCTCCGCTAGAATCTAGTTCATATACTTTGTAGCTTAGAGGTGAATCTGATTCGCTGCCGTATGTTGCCACTACATCATCTACCCTTATTACAATAATTTTCTTATTGATAACAAGCTTGACTTCGTGAAGGTCAAAATATGAATAATCAAAATCATACCCGTCAGACGACGCATCCTCGCCTATGGCAATTGTATATCCTATAACTTCGCCGTCCGTGCCGTACTTGACAGAATAAAAAGATTCTTCTAAGAATGGTTCGCCGTCTATGGTTACCGACGGGACAACAAAACCGTTGGGTATCCCTGTGTCGCCTGCAACATATCCCTCAAAAATATAGTTGAAGTTGAGGGTGTCGCCATAAAAAGCGGATATGTCCTCAAGTGAAATTTGCAAAGTCGCTTTTGCTACATCTATTTCGTATTCCGCTTGGGCAACAAGATAGTTAGCGCTCTCTGCTTTTTCGGCAACAACTTTTATTGTGCCGCCGCCGATAAATATTAGCATATTGCCGTCTATAACCGCAAAGCCCTCTGCCACAGAGAACACAACTTCGCCGTCACCGCTGCCGCCTACTGTAATTAGTTCTTTGGGTGCATCGCCGTAACTATGGTTGCCCGTTAGCGGTATGATGTTAAAGGCGACTTGCTCTGCCTTGTTGATAACAGCATATGTTTCGTTGGCTTTTAGTCCATTTGGCAAGAGAGTATCTATCGCAATATAGTTATCCCTTAGCGTTGCTTTGGCAATATAAAGTCCTGCATTTAGGAACTCAACTTCGCCCGCTTCGGGGTCGTCTGCGTGAACATAGGTGAAGTAATCGGCTGTCAAGCTTTGCTTTGCGTCATTGATATCATAGTAATAGCCGCCCACCGTTTGCACTTCGGTTGAATAGGTTAGCTCGGTATCGGTAAAGGTAACATATACGGGCTTGGGAGTGACACTAAATGTATACTCCTTATCAAAAATAATATTATAATACTGCGGATTGCCTGTGCTAATTGTTACAACATACTCACCTGCATTAATGGCGGGGTTGGGAATTAGTCCGCCCTCTCCGTCAGATACGGCAAACCCTATTGTTGGATTTACGGGAGTGCCGCTCACACCGCCCTTGCCATAGACCACACCATAGTTGCTAATCGCCGCCATAGTGCCGTCGTACACACGGGTAAGACGGCGGTTTAGGGATTCATCACCCTCATCTTTTTCCGCCTCTATGTGATAAACAACCGTTCTTTTGATAATTTCGCCGTTTAAGAAAGTTACTATATCGGGAATTGAATAGTTATCCTTAGAAAACCCTTCTAGGCTTAGCTTATAATCAACAATTTTATCGCCGCCAATTGCTGAGCCGCCAAAATCTGCCGTCGCTTTAACAACCACCCTATGAGTGCCGCCTTGCACGATATCCATTGTCACGATGTTTTCGCCCAATGTGGAATGGGTATGGGCGGCGATTATGTTTTGGTCTACGGCAATGGGAACATATGCGCCTGCGGGCATACCGTCATATTCTTTTATTTTAGAAAGCGCCGCCTCGGGTATTTGCAACGGACGAGGATTGATATAAAAAGGTATGCTTTGCGTACCCCTTACCACTGTGCCGTGTTTGATGCTAACAGTTAAGTTATATTGCATAGATGACGCATTTACCGGTACTTGTCCGCCCGTGCCATAGTTATATTCAAACGAAAACTCCTCCCCAATACCCGGCTTGGTGTAGCTGTAAGTTGTTGGAGTGCCGTCATAGTATCTTGGGGCAATAGAGGGAGCGCCAATATCTTTTATTAAAGCGCTCAAACTGCGTATGTTGTCGGTAACAGTAAACGAAACATTAATCACGGTATAGCCATCTATAGATGCGTTGAAGTCATAGGAATAAGCGATGTCTTGGATATTGGCGATTTCGTTCATATAAACATCTCGCCCGTTTGCTTTTTCCAAATAGTAACTGCTATTGATAGTAAAAACAGCGCTCACGCTTTGCCCTTCATAATAGCGACCTTCGGTGATTTGGGTATTGTTTACGGCACTTATTAGCTTGATATCGCCGTGCGCCAGCCCGTCTGCGGCAACCGCAAGCCTTGCTACAAACCTTGCATAAACTACAAGCTGAGCCTGTGAATTGATATCGGGTGCATATATATTGTTGTTACCCATCGATTTTTCGTCCTCGGTGCGGTAGTCTACCTCGTAGTCCAATACTGCGCTGTGCTTGTCGAATGTGATTGCGCCGTCCGCTGTCTTTTGTGCGGAGATATCGCCATTTTTATCTACAATAAGCATACTGCCTGCGCCGCCTACCTCTGTACATTCGGCATTATAATGGGTGAAAAACCATACATTTTTCAGTACAGAATTAACCGATGCGCCAATCACACCATAGACTTGCGCCCCGGGGTTTTTGGTAAAGGTAACTGCGCTTAAAATATTGGTGAGTGTGCCACGGTTTTCGCCAACTATACCCCCTACTTTTGCAGTGCCACGCACAGCCGCACGAGATTCCACATTAATAATACTACCTACATTATAAGCAGAAATTGATGCCACACCGTTGCGCCCTGCAAAGGAACAAGTGGCATCTAGACGCAAGTTTTGCACAACCGCCCCGCCGTCTGTTCGCCCAAACAAGGCAACATTATCGGCGCTGTTGTCGCTGTCTATTTTTAAATTAGAAAAGGTAAAATTGCCGCCGTCAAACTTGCCGTTAAACGCAACACCGCTAACCGTGCCTATTGGGTTAAATAAACTCACTCCCGCAAAGTCGATATCACGGCTCACATAAAAATATGAGTTGTTATAGCTAGTATTATTTTGGTTAACCGCAGTTGACAAGTTAACCATATGTTGAGAGGATGATATAACATAAGGGTTGGTTGCTGTTCCCCACTCGCCTACGCCCGTTTCCAAAATATCGTAAAGACGAATAATTACGCTATTATAGGAATATTGATTGATTGGAGCTTCGGGAGGCATTTTTTCTTGGAAAGATGTAAGATTGGGAGCAAAGTATGCGGAAAAATCGCCTACTTTGTAGCTTGCTCGCCAAGCGCCTCCTGCGGCGGGGATAGAAAACTGCAAAGAATTGAGGTTGTTAAAATTGTTTTGCTGAACTCCGTCCACCCTATTGTCGGTAACAATTAGGTTGCCGCCCGCATCCCCGTAAGCATTTAATCCCTCGCCTATTGCGACAAGAACAGGGTTTGCTGTTCTATTAAAATATGAATAAATTATGCGTGGCATAACCGCATTTCTGCCGCCTATTACACCGCCCACCTTGCCGCCGCCAGTGATTTTACCTAAACTATATGTAAACAAAACAGAGTCGCCAATCGGGGTGGATAGATAACCCGCAACCCCGCCCACATATGAGGAGGAGGAGTCTGCATTTATATTACCTGTACTGTAAGAATTTTTTATTATACCATTATTTTCGCCTGCGATACCGCCTGCATAATCGCCCGAAGTATGCACATTCAGCGTGCTAAAGCTCCTAATAATTTGCCCTGAGTTATAGCCTGCAATGCCGCCTGCATAGCCTGTGCCGTTAACTTCGCCGCCAAACACACCTAAGTCACTAATTTCGCCGCCAGAGCCTACCCGCCCAAACAGCCCCGCATACATACCCGTTGTGTTGATAGTAAGGTTGCGGACCACCCTTGAGTTGCCGTGAAACTTGCCTTGAAAAGGATTGCTGGCTGTGCCAATGGGAGTGACGGTGCGCCCTTGCATATCGATATCATTCATCAAATGAAAATGCTGACCGCCTGTTTCGCTCGTGTTTGCATAAGCAACAACTGCATCCCAGTCATCGGCGCTTAAAATCTTGAATGGGTTGTTGGATTCACCCGTTCCATCCACTCCGTCAGGTGCTGCGTAAGCGATATCGGTGCTAGTAAAAAGCAGCCCTGCCGAAACCAACGCTATCGCCAAGATGAAAATTATAGAGAGAATGGTGTATTTGATAAGTTTTGCCATCGGGCATACCCCCTTTTGGGAATATATATATTTATACTATTAAAGTATAGCATAAACAAAGAGTACTGACAAGTATTAAAATTATATTATTACAAAATAAAAGACGCACGCAATGTACGCACGCTTTAAATTAAAAGATGATTAGTAAATATTATTAAACCACCAAACAACCACAAGCAATTACAGGTAAAAAATAAAATTTTTGTTATCACGATAAATAAACAAAATTCTAAATTTTCTTATCCGAAACTACGATAAACATACCTTTTTTATCCTTTAAATAGAACGGTTTGTTGAAATTAATTTTTTGGGCGCTGCACAGCCCAACGAGTGCGGGACGATATATTTTTTTGCCAACCGAACTGTATCCCAGCTTGGGATTAATACCCAAATCAAAAGTTACCGCCTTATTTGATGCGTTGTAAACAACGGCAAGCAGGTCGCCCTCACGGATAAAGCAGGAAATATAAATCTCCTTTTTGTCCGATGTAACGGGGTTGTTTTCGTCCCAATAGCCTGTGAACTTTGCGTTTTTTAACCCGAATTTATCCCAAAGCTCATATACCGACTGCGCTACTCTGTCGCCCACTTCGCCATTAGTGCCATACGCATTGCCTATGCCAAATAACATAGCTAAGTGGGGATTGAGATAGCCGTTTGCATTCTCGCCCGTTAATCCATAAAGAATGCCCGACACCTCGGCTAGCACATAATCGGGGTCGGTGTTTTCCGCCTCGACAAATACACCGTCAACAAAAGGCAAAATATCGGTAAAGTCATTAAGGCTGTGCTTGCCTTCGTCACCGCAATCACTTATTTTGAGCGTCAAACCTGCACCAAGAGGTCTTTGCGTGCGGATAACCCTGTTCACCCTCTCTGCCGTATGTGATGTAACCGACATATCCTCTGCAGTAATGCCCTCTATGCCATATTTTGTAAGTAAGTAATTTATACTCTCTGCATAATAGTTTTCTGCCCGTCCACCGGGAATAACGGGATAACAGGTGATATCACCTTCTGTCTCATCTTCCGACTTAAAAACCGTGGTGGCTTTTTCGTTTTCCAACAACTCGCCGCCAATATTTTTGAGCGCAAAAAACTCGCTAAATTTGTCAATAAAAAGCCCGCCCGTATGTTGATAAAGTATTCTTTGGCACTTTGCCCGTGATAAGGTTATCGCCTCTTTAAGCTCCTTTTCTGATAGTGAAGGATACCCAATATAGCGGTTTTCGGGAAAACCTCTGCCAATCATAATGTGGTTTAGGTTGCTTTCAAATGCCTTTTGGGAGGTGTCTTTAAAGCTTTTCATTGGCACTTTTTTATACCAAATCTTTCTGTCAAAATTGCGCTCCAGAGTTAGTGGTTTAAACGGGGTGAGGTGTATCTCAAAAGCAAATACTGCGCTCTTTCCCTTTTTGAATATCATCTTACCCGCAGATGCTTGGAATATTCCACCCTCGTCCGTCTTGTAAAAACTTACCCGTCCTTTGCCAAAGTTATCCCACGAGGTTTGGGGCAGGGGTTCTGGCATAAACTCAGCAAAGCGGTTAAGGTATGCAGGGGGTGCGTCAAACTCTTTAAGCTTTATTCTTGCCCCGCAATTGACCCGCCCAACATACATTGAGTTGCAAAAGGGTGTTTCTCCCCAAGCACGGGGAGCAATTTCGGCAATGCCGCCCCCTCTCTTGCCAAAGCCAATATTGTGTTCGGGAGCGGCAAAATAAGCATTTAGTGATACATCCTCTACGATAATATCACGCTCGGCAGTAATTTTTATGCGGTAGTCAAACTTGCCCTCATAGGCAACATCCGCCTTGACTTCGATTTTAAAGCCCTCGCTCTTGCCTTCGGCATCAATCTCCCCCCGCCGCCCTTTGCCGTCAACCTTAAACTTGCTAAACCTAAACTTCTGCCCCAACACAAAAAACTCAAGCGGACTATAAAATAACTCCCCCTCCTCCTCCTGACTTAATGCGTTGGAGCGGTCAAAGAAAGATACCACATTTTCAATTAACCCTTCACGGTTGATAAAAGCGGTCTTACCCGTAAAAGAAAGTGCGTTTTTATCTGCCACTATTGGTTGAAAAACTGCCAAAGGCTGGCTGCTTGCCCCTATTTGGGAGTT
>JBAZCO010000049.1:0-12398 GCA_041654915.1 Clostridia bacterium
CTTTTCGGGAACATCACTGCGTAAAAGTGCCATATATAATCTCCTTAACAATAACTTATTGCGGCAAATATAAAAACCGACATATAAATATTATCATACAATAATAGTGCGCATTAGTCAATTAATTCCCTTCTTTTTCTAACAACTGCAAGATGAGTTTTTTAAGTTCGTCGGTGCTTAAACTTTCTCCGCCCCCAAAAGCGGGCAAAACTTCCAATTCCTTCAACCTTTCGGTTTCTGAAAAGTAGTCCTCGGTTGGCGGGGACGGCAAGTCCTCCTCTATAAATTGCGCCATCTCCTCTCTGCACTCTTTTAGCAGTTTTTCCGTGTGAATAACCTCTTGACCAAGTTTTTCCGCCCGTGAAAGATTGCTGATATACCCTCGCCAACGCCTGCGGTAGCTATCTAGCCTTTCGCATTCCAGCGCAAAGCGAATTTTAGCCTCCCGCTCGTAATCTTTGGCGTGCCTTGCAGCCAAACGGAGCGCATCCGATATGCCTTCCTCCCGCTCTCTCAACCTGCTCAGTTCGTTTTGCACATTGAATATTTCTTTTTTAAGCTCCTCAATGCGTGCCGCCTGCGACTTAATCAGCACAGGGGAATCGTCGTTTTTCTTTTTTTTGCGTGAGAATAATTTTGCCATATTTTGATTATAACCAAAACATCAAGCTCACAACATATCTATTAATTAATTTTTATGCGGATATTTGTTTAATTTGCTCGTTGCGGCAAAAAACAACACAGCAAACACAAATAAAAACAGCCGCTTTTTGCAAAAAAACAAAAATGGCTGCTCTATATTTATATTATTATATTGATATTAAAAATAATATTCAATCGCTATTCCACACCGTGCGCTTGGTTGATTAACTTTCTCTTTAGTTCAAACAACCCATCCGATAAGTCTACTTTATATATATGGGGGTTGGTAAGCCGCCTATATTCATCCCAAAATTCGCCCTTAGACTTTGCAGCAAACGCAATAGTTTCGTCCAAAGCAGGAATTTCGTATACCTGCTTGCCCGCACGATATATTGGTATGGCAAGTTCTCGCATAGAGTACTTTTCAAATGTCTTTTTCTTCCAAGTTTCTAGCGGATGGAATATTGTTAGCGGCTTAGATGTGTCAAAAACCTCGTCTTTGAGCGCAATTAAGTCCGCCGCCGCCATACCGTCCTCTTTATATATGCGGTAAGTTGTTTTAAATCCGGGGTTGGTTGTCTTTTCTGGCGTGTTGGACACCTTCATTTTTGGCTCGATAACACCGTCTTTTACTATGCCGGCAAGCTTATATACACCGCCCAATGCGGGATTGGGTGCGGCGGTAATTAGTTTTGTGCCTATGCCCCACGCATCTATTCTTGCGCCCTGCGCCTTGAGTGACACCAAAATATTTTCGTCAATATCGCCGGATGCAAATATTTTTGCTTGCGGATAACCCGCCGCATCCAGCATTTCTCTCGCCTTTTTGGATAGATATGCCAAGTCCCCGCTATCTAATCTTATCCCAACGGGCTGATACCCCTTTGCGGATATCTCGTCAAACACCTTTATTGCATTGGGTACGCCGCTGCCCAATGTGTCGTAGGTATCTACAAGTAATAGGCAGTTATCGGGATAGACCTCGGCATATTTGCGGAAAGCCTCCAACTCCGACTCAAAACTCATTACCCAACTGTGTGCGTGCGTGCCAGAGATTTTTATACCGAACATCTGCCCTGCAAACACATTGGAAGTGGACTTGCAGCCGCCAATCATACTTGCCCTTGCGCCATATATGCCTGCGTCTGGACCTTGCGCCCTTCTCAAGCCAAACTCCGCTATGCCACCCTCGGTTTCTTGCACCATTTTGGCGGTCTTTGTAGCAATTAATGTTTGGTGGTTGATGATGTTTAGGAGCGCCGTTTCAATAAGTTGCGCCTCAAAGAGCGGCGCTTTTACCGTGAGAATAGGCTCTGACGGAAAGACAATATCACCCTCCCTAACCGCATAGATATCCCCGCTAAATTTGAAAGTTTTTAACCGCTCAAAAAATGCCTCATTAAAGCAGTTTAAGCTCCTCAAATATTCGATATCGGCATCCGAAAAGTGCAAATTGTTGATATAATCTATTGCCTGCTCCAATCCTGCCGCCACGGCAAATTCCAGCCCTAGGGCGGGGCGGTAAAAGACATCAAATATCGCCTGTTCGTCCGCCTTGCCAGCGGAGAGATAAGCGTTCATCATTGTTAGTTGATACAAGTCTGTAAGCATTGTGAGGTTGCGCATTTTTATTTCACTTCCCTTTAAAGTATAAAATTTTTTTTCCTTAAACTAATACCCGCTATTATTGTAGATATTTAACTTGGGAGTATATCCTAATTGTTTTTAAAATACAATAATCTTTGGGGCGATTGTTGATTATTTTTTGCTTTTATTAAACGGTACGCCCTTTTTGTTTGTCTTGGGTTTTTTGGGCGGGAGCGGTTCGTCACTCTTTTCATAGGTCTTTGCCGCTTTTGCAATGGGGTATAGTTTTTGAGGAATACCTCCGCTATACCAAACCTTTGCCCCTTTCTTTTGCTCTCTAATTATAAGGAGCGCAAGCACAGCCGCCGCTAACACCGCTACAATTATTGTGAATATTTGGTTGGTGTTTACCGTGTCATACATATAGCCCTTGTCGTTCCTTACAAAACCCATAAGAAAACGAACAAAAGTATAACCCATAACATACATAGTTATCCCTGCGCCTTTGACTTTGAGCCGCCTAAGCACTATTACTATTGCGGCAAAAAAGACAAGGTTTAGCACCATTTCATAAAAGAATGCCGCTTGGTGAAAGCCTCCCTCTCTTGTAATGTATACCGCATAGGGGAAGAATTGCCACGAAGGGTTGGTTACCGCCATACCGTAAATCTCTTGGTTGAAAAAGTTGCCCCATCTGCCTAGCGCTTGCGAAACAAGAATAACGGGGGCAACGGCATCGGCGAGGTATATAAAGTCCACTTTGCGCCATTTACTCCATATGAATCCGCCCAAAATCCCCCCGGGTACACCTGTCATAATAGTAAGCCCGCCGTCCCTCAGGTTGATAATATCTACAAAGTTATCCCAACCGAAGTTTTCCACCTTGAAGAACACATCAATATGCGCAAAAACATAGCCAAGCCGTGCGGCAATAACCGCAAGGGGTATCGCTATCATAAACAGCTCCAACATATCGTCCGAACTTAAGCCCACTTTTTTTGCCCGCTTAATGCCAAGGAACAGTCCGATAAGCATAGCCGCCGTAATGATAATGCCGTACCACGCTATGGGCTGACCAAAAACAGAAAAAGCAACGCTCTTTACCTTACCTGTCCAATGGATATCTGCAAGCATAGCCGCCTCCTAAAATACATCAAAAGAGTTGATATATATATTGATTAAAGTATTTTTACTGCGCCCCACTCTCTTATTTTTAGAGAAAAGACATTTTCTTTACCGTAAAGGGCGCTCATATAGTCAATAAATTGTTCTTTGCCATTATTATAGACAAAAGTGAGTATTGTACCCGCAAATCCACCGCCATGCACACGGCAAGCGGCAACCTCCTCCCTCCTAGATGCAAGCGCAAGCGCAAGGGGAATTTCTCTTGCCGCACTGCCTTCGGGATATAGATTGTACAGCTTGGTGGCAGAGGACAGCCCCGACGCATTTATTGCAGAAAACACCTCAAACTTGTCCTCTTTTTCTATTGCGTTTGCTATCTTTTTCACCCTTGCATTTTCCTCAAAATAGTGCATTGCACGGAGTATCGCCCTGCCGCTCAACACCTTTTTTGCTTGGGATAAGCTTGTGTAAAAATCACTCTTTGCTACCTCACGCAACTTATTTTTGCCGAAAAAAGCGGCTACGCTCTCCATATCGGAGCGAATTGCCGCATAGTCGGGAGTTAGGTCGGAGTGGTCGCCCCCACAATTAATCACAACAAGCGACACATCTTCAAAAACCCAATGCAGTTTGCTTATAATTGGGTGTTTGGGTTTCCCAAAGTCAATAAAACTTACTCCGCCCGTGGCAATTGCAGCTTGGTCCATTAGTCCGGACGGCTTGCCAAAATACTCGTTCTCGGCAAACTGTGAGATAACTGCAAGCTCCACTTCGCTTATTTTACCGTCGTTGTAATAGTCGTTAAGTATGCGGGCGACAAGCACTTCAAAAGCGGCGGAAGAACTCATACCTGCGCCTTTGAATACAGAGGACACCGTTACCGCATTAAAGCCGCCAATGTTATATCCTCGCTCTGCAAAGCCTTGCAGCACTCCTCTCACAAGCGCATTAGATGTGCCGCACTCCTCGCTATGTGCCGTTAGGTCGCTTATATCCACCTCTACATCGGGATAGCCCTTGCTTTTTATCACAATCTTTCCCGCTGCAGGGCTTACGGCGGCAAGGGTATCTACGCTAACTGCGGCGGCTATAACCAACCCATTGTTATGGTCGGTATGATTACCGGCAATCTCTACCCGCCCCGGGGAACTGTAAAGGTTGGCAACTCCCCCCCAAGTTTGAAAATGCAACAAAAGCAACTCCTCGCTGCGCTCGATTGCCGCATTTAAAGGAACATTGTAAATTTCTTTCGCCTTTTGGGTAAACAAATAATCATTTGTTAAACTTTTTTTCAACATATCTGTTGCCAATACCGCTCCCCGTATGTATAATATCTTTTAGGGAATTATATCATATTGATACTTTGATTGCAATAATTATACTCAAACAAACCACCGTGTTTAGTTTGGTTTGATAATATTATAATAAATAATGAGAACATCATTAACTTTGGGAGCATTTATGCCAAAAAAAACTTTTAATATTGCCGACGCCCTCGCTATGTTGGGCGACTACGCCGAGAACTTCTTGGGTCTACAACCTATGGACAGAATTTATGCCGAAAATCAGCTCTGCGAATTATTTGGGGTTGTTGAACCCAAAAGAGTTAGCGGCGCTCTCCCCGATTTGCAAAAGGGAATTTTAGACCCGATAATTAAATATGCCCTTGCAAATAAGCTTTGCACACCCGATACCGCCCTGCATTTTGAAACGAAAATTATGGGCTATGTCACTCCCGCCCCCGGGTTGGTGATTGCCGCCTTTGACAATATCGCCGCATATGAGGGCGCTAGTGCCGCTTGCGAATATCTAAATAAACTTTCGGTGCGTTCTAATTATATTAGGCTTGCCGATATCTCCAAAAACATCAAGTGGACTGCTCCCGGCGAAATGGGCGACCTCACCATAACTATAAACCTTAGCAAGCCCGAAAAAGATAACAAACAAGTGCGCCTACAACGGGCAGAACCGCAGTCAGGATATCCTAAATGCCCCCTTTGCATAGAAAATGTGGGTTATGCAGGCTCTCCCCACCAGTCCCCTCGCCAAACGCTGCGTACCATACCCATTGTGCTTGGCGGAGAGGAATGGCACTTTCAATTTTCGCCGTTTGTGTATTATGATAACCATTGTATAGCGCTTGCAAAAGAACATCGCCCAATGCTTATTGACGACCAAACCTTTACCCGCCTTATTGACTTTATTGAGCTTTTCCCCGACTACTTTATTGGCAGCAATGCCGACCTTCCCATTGTGGGCGGTTCAATACTTTCGCACGACCATTTTCAGGGCGGAAAAAAGGTGCTTCCTATATTTTCACGGGGGGCAAGGCAAACCTGCTCCCACCCCGACTACCCAGATGTGACAATCGAAATTTTAGATTGGTACAACTCGGTAATCAAACTTACCGCAAGTGAGCGTGATGACTTGGAGGAGCTTGCGGGAGATATCTTATCTGCGTGGCAAGACTATTCCGACCCCGCATCCGAAATACTAGCTTTTTCGGGGGGAGAAAGGCACAACACTATTACCCCCGTTGCCGCCGCTAACTCTAATGGTACAATATCATTATATATCATACTTCGCAACAACCGCACGGACGAAAAGCGTCCCGACGGCATATTCCACCCAACAGAAGATATGCACAATATTAAAAAAGAAGGGATAGGAATAATAGAGGCAATGGGCATATTTATCCTACCTGGGCGGCTCTTTGCCGAAACCCGTGATATGGTTAGCATTCTTACCGGCGAAACCCCCTTAAATTTTGCCGAAATTAGCAAGGAAAAGCATCCCCTTTTCAAGCATCTGCCAATGATTGCTCAACTTACCAACGACCACGGCACTGCTATGGCGGACTCCGATGCCGAAAGCGCTGTGGTAAATTATATTAACAAAACCGCAGTAAAAATTCTCAACTGCACGGCTGTCTTTAAAAACACCCACGAGGGGCAAGAGTCGTTTTTACGCTTTTTATCTTCGGTTGGGATACAGCAAGTAAAATAACCTTTTAAAATCATCCATATTATGGTATAATATTTTTATGGCGCATATATCATTGTATAGAAAATATCGTCCTTCCCGTTGGGAGGATGTTGTGGGGCAGGGGCATATCGTTACCACGCTTATTAACCAGATAAAAAGTGAAACAATTAGCCACGCCTATCTTTTTACAGGCACACGGGGGACGGGCAAGACCAGCTCGGCAAAAATATTTGCTAGGGCAGTTAACTGTCTTACTCCGCAAAACGGCTCTCCCTGTAACAAATGTGCTAATTGCCTAGCGCTAGCCGATACCTCCGCCCTAGACATTATAGAAATGGATGCGGCTAGCAACAACGGCGTAGAGGAAATAAGAGAGCTTAGGGAAAATGTGCAATATCCCCCGTCTGTGGGAAAATATAAGGTGTATATAATAGACGAGGTACATATGCTCACCCCGTCTGCGTTTAATGCGCTGCTAAAGACTTTGGAAGAGCCACCCGCACATATTATATTTATCCTTGCGACAACCGAGGCGCACAAACTTCCCGCCACGATTCTTAGCCGCTGTATGCGTTTTGATTTTCGCCTTGTGGAAACGGGCGAACTCACCCAATTATTAGAAAAAATATTTAATGCAGAAAATTATCCCTATGACAACCGTGCAACAGAACTTTTGGCATTGCACGGCGAGGGTAGCGCCCGTGATGCTATCTCCCTTGCCGATATGTGTATGTCCTTTGCTCCCCAAAAACTCACTTATGAGGCGGCATTGGAAGTGTTGGGGGCATCCGACTTTGCCACCCTTTTTGGCATAGCCCAAGCTGCGCTTAGCGGGGATATTGGGGAACTGCTCACCCTTAGCGGCAAAGTAGCAGGAAGGGGCAAAGGGGTAACGACATTGAGCCGAGAACTCACTGCTTTTTTCCGTACCCTATTAGCAATAAAAAATATAGAGGGGTATAAAGCGTCTTTTAGCGAAAATGAACTTGCCAAAGCCAAAGAGCTTACCGCACGGTTTGACAATTATCGCCTAGGCAGAACAATAGATATTCTCTCCTCAGTAGAAAACGCCATACGATACAGCGCACAGCCAGCTATTATATTTGAGGCATCATTAGTGAAGGCGGCGGAGCTTTCTACCGAGCCGTCACTAGAAGGTGTGTTGAGCCGCATTCGTGGTTTGGAAACAAAACTCAAGTCCTTAGAGGAAAATGGCATAACTGTTGCCAAAGCGTCTAAACCCGTTGCAACCACTCCCATAGCAACTCAAGAAACCAAAAATGGTGACTTGCAAAAAAACGGCGAAAGCCCTATTCCGGCATCCGCAGATACCAATAAAGATATCCAAATAATCGATTTGGTGCTAGAGGAAGATGCTGCCCCCATATTTTCACAGCCGCCCAACGAAGTTAACGGGAGGGCGGAGTATGAGGCAAAACAAGTTTTGGGAAGCCTGCTAACCCAACTTCGTGAGGGAGGGCATACCCTATTATACCTTGCACTACAAAATCAAGAGGATATCACACTTCGTGGCACAACGCTTGTTATTCGCTCAATGGATAATGCGGCGGCTGGGTTGTTTAATGACGAGAGCAATTTTATTCTAGTTAACCAACTGATAAAAGAGGTAATGGGGGATAGCTATTCATTTTCCATTCAAAAGGAATCAGAGGATAGTGAGAAGTTAGCCGAGGATAAAGTTAGGCTTATAGATTTTTTTGGTGATAAGCTAATAGATAAAACGATAAAATAACGCATATATATAAAGCGATAAAGGAGTGTAATAAATGGCAAAATACAGTGGGCGTGGCGGCGGCTTTGGCGGCGGCGCAAATATGCAACAACTTATGAAACAGGCACAAAAAATGCAGCAAGATATGGCACGGGCGCAAGAGGAGCTTGCCGAAACCGAGGTTGTTGCTACCGCTGGCGGCGGTATGCTAGAAATTGTTATGACTTGCGATAGGCAACTTGTATCGATAAAAATCAAGCCCGAGGCGGTAGACCCCGACGATGTAGAAATGCTAGAGGATATGCTCATTGCTGGGTTTAATGAGGCATCTAAGCTTGTAGAGCAAGAACAAGAACGGGTAATGGGACCTTACAGTTCTCAAATGGGAGGGCTTTTTTAGTTAACCGCTATGCAGCTTGAATCATTATCAAGACTAATTGCCGCCTTTCGCAAACTTCCCGCTGTTGGACAAAAAACCGCAGCACGCTATGCCTATGCTTTAATAGATATGAGCGAGGGGGAAGTTGAGCAATTTATTACTGCAATACAAAATGCAAAGTCAACCATTGGCTTTTGCAAAGAGTGCGGCGACTACACGGACTTAGAAATTTGCGCTCGCTGCCAAACGGCGGATAAGAGCATTATTTGCGTGGTAAAAGAACCCCGTGATATTCTTGCCTTTGAAAAAATGGGAACTTACCAAGGACTATACCACGCACTGCACGGCACTCTTGACTTTCAAAAAGGCATAGATGCCGAAAAATTGCGTATAAAAGAATTAATCTCCCGCCTTAACGGGGTAAAGGAAGTTATAATCGCCACAAATCCCGATATTAGCGGCGAAATGACAGCAGTTTACCTCTCCCAAATAATCAAGCCGCTTGGCATAAAAGTCACTCGCCTAGCTCACGGGATACCTATGGGCAGCGAAATAGAGTATGCCGACGAGGTTACCCTCTCCAGAGCTTTAACCGACCGCAGAGAGATGTAAAAATATGGGGCGCAGTTTAATATAGTGTGGTAGATTCGCCTTGCATTGCACCTTACCACTTGCATAAAATATTTATATATCGTATAATCATAATGAGATATTAATAAACCAAAATTAAGAAAAGGAGTAACTATTATGACGCAAAACGACAAAGATAACAAAGTAACATCTGCGGAAACCGCTCCTGATGAGTTCCAAATGGAACAGGAAATAGTTTGCTCCGCCGAATTTAATTGTATAGACCCCGAAGAAAGGGACTAAACTTTATTAAACTGTAATCACATTTTATTTAAGAATAACCGCCAAAACTAAAAAGAGCGAATAAAATACTGCCTCTACTTTTTAGCCGAGCGGTGTTTTTTTAAAAAATAACTTTTAATCTAACGAATAGGATATTAATTATTTTTCTTAAATAACTTTAATTTTAACAAATAAGATTTAATTATTTTAATAATTAGATGACAAACTTAATAGGCTTTCTTTGTATATATGCAGTCCAATGGGAAAACCCCACTTTTTTTGCAAGAGCGGCGGCGGCAGTGTAGTTCATAGCAATATCCTCTAGTGAGTGCGCATCTGAACCAAACGATATATTTTCTCCGCCCAACTCTCTATATCTCACTAATATTTTCTCCTCGGGTATTGCCACCGCTTGTATATCCTTTACCCTCGTGTTCATCTCCAGCGTTTTGCCTCTGGCGATAATTTCTGTTAGTATTTCATCCACAATTTCAACAAACTGCGGCTCATAAAGATTGCGGTTATCAAACCCAACATAGCGGGCAACATATCCCAAATGCCCCACGATATCGTAATCTATTTGGTTTTTTACACTATCTAATACCGCCAAAAGATATTGCCTATATATTGGCTCTTTATTGGACAAGTCGTTTTTAGGGAGAAAATACATATCCCTATTGTTGACGGTATGCACAGAATTGATGATTAAATCAAAATTGTATTTTTCAAAATCCTCTTTATATCTCTCCTGCGCCTGCAAGCTGTAACCGCATTCAACCCCAAATGCAACAAGCATATCACCTGCAACCTCTCTTATCTTCTCCGCCTCGTCAAGGTATTTTTTTATATTTAATTGAGGAGCAAACCGCTCCCGACCGCTGCAATAATAATAGTCACGGTCAAGATGCTCCGTTGCCGCAAAATATTTTAGCCCCATTTCCCTCGCCCTAATGACAGCATTATAAAGCGACATTCTGCCGTCATGAGAAAATTTTGTATGTGTATGGGTGTCAAGCATTGTTATCTCCTGTGCATATTGCTAGCTATCCGTTTATATTGTTAGCTACCCGTTTCTATTGTTAGCTCCCTTTTATAATGCGTTTAAAATCTTTAGCTACCATTGGGTCTAATTATTTATCACATCTCCTCGGGGGCGGCTATCCCGAGCAGGTGCAAGCCTTCCTCTATTACCGTATGCACAGCATACACAAGCGCCGCCCGTGAACGCTTTTCGCTATCGGGCGCATTTAGTATGCGATGTTCAAGGTAAAACTTATTAAACGCTTTGGAAAGGTCTATTATATATCTCGTTAAAAAGCTTGGCTCATATCTCTCCACCGCATCGAAAAGTACGGCAGGAAAGCGCTCCAAAAGTGATATCACCGCCTCTCCCTCTTTGTTTGCAATGCCGCTAAGCTCGTCTTTTGTAAGGGCGGCGGCAAAGTATTCCTCCAAGTTCGCCCCGAGGTTGCGAAGAACACTTCTTGCACGGGCGTTGGTGTATTGGATATAGGGGGCGGTTTCGCCGTCAAAGTTTAACACCTTGTCATAGCTAAAAACAATATCTTTAATCCGATTATTGCTAAGAGCGGAGAACACAACAGCACCCACCCCAATTTTTTCTGCCGCAACCTCTTTATTTTTAAGGGCGGGGCTTTTTTCCGATATAATCTCAAGGCTCTTTTGCACCGCACGGTCAAATACATCCTTTAGCAGTACAACTTTACCCTTTCTTGTGGACATTGTGCCGTCCTCTAACGACACCATTCCAAACGGGATATGCACAAGGTCTTTTGCCCATTCTTTGCCCATAAGCTCCACCACCTTAAACACCTGCTGAAAGTGCAGGTTTTGTTGGTATGCAACAACATACAAACACTTATAAAAGCAGTAGGTTGCTTTGCGGTAAAATGCCGCCGCAAGGTCACGGGTAGCGTATAGGGTAGCGCCGTCTGCTTTTACCAACAAGCAGGGCGGCATACCATAAGGCTCAAGGTCTACAATTTTTGCCCCTTGCGATACAGAAACTAGGTTTAGGGATTCCAATTCATCCAGTACGGGCTGCATTTTATCATTATAAAAGGCTTCGCCGTTATAGCTATCAAATTGAATGTCTAGCCGCTTATATATCTCGTCCACCTCTTTTAGGGTGATATCTTTAAACAGGGAAAACAGCTCCATTGCCTCCTTGTCGCCGTCCTCAATCTTTTTAAAATAATAGCGTGCCTCGTCCTCAAGGGCGGCATTATTTTCCGCTTCCTTATGAAACTTTACATATATTTCGTTTAAGGCGCTCACCCCTCTTTTTATTATATCCGCCTTGTTGCCCCAACGCTTGTAGGCAACTATAAGTTTGCCAAACTGCGTGCCCCAATCGCCCAAGTGGTTTATCCCCACTGCGTTGTAACCAAGCTTTTTGTATATGCGGTAAAGCGCACCGCCAATGACGGTAGTGCTAAGATGCCCAATGTGGAAAGGTTTTGCAATATTTATTGAGCTATAATCTATGCAGACCGTCTTGCCTGCACCAATAAGTGAAGTGCCATACTCGCTTTTTTTCGTGATGATTTCGTCAAGAATAGCGGCGGCGGTTTCTAAAGCGTCAAACCTAAAATTGACATACCCACCCACTGCCTCTACTGCGGCAAACGGATGCGGACGGGAAAGGATATCCTCGGTTATTTTTGTTGCGATAGCCGCAGGGGGCATTCTCATCTCTTTTGCAAACCTAAAGCAAGGTAAAGCATAGTCGCCAAGAGCGCTGTCTTGCGGCACGGCTAACAAAGCATAAATATCGCTAGCGGTTGTTCCCTCAATTTTGATTAGTGATGCGATTTTTTTCTTTTTTGGGTCAATAAATTCCATTTTGCAGTCCTTATTCTACTATTATATTCCTATTTTGTATTACAAATTTTTTATAGTCGTCCACCAAACCTTCCTCAAACTCCGTGCAGGTTACCATAGTTTGGATACCGTCCAATGCGCCAAAAAGCGCCTTGCGCCTCTTTTCATCCAACTCCGACAGCACATCATCCAAGAGCAGTACAGGAGTTTCCCCCGTCCTATCTTTAAAGAGGGCAATCTCGGCAAGTTTTA
>JBAZCO010000050.1:0-11983 GCA_041654915.1 Clostridia bacterium
CCCCAAGCATATAGGTAGCCGTTGCTTGCGCCAACGGTTGTGTTGGCAAGGGCAAGAGAATGCACAGAGCCTGCACTTATTTGATTATAATATCTGCCAGATGGAAGGGAAATTTTAACTGGAATATTGCTGTCGGTGGTATTGCCACGACCCAACTGCCCGTTTCCATTGCATCCCCAAGTATATAAATTACCTAGGTTTGTGAGCAGCATGGAGTGATGTTCACCTGCGGAAATAGCGGTTGGATATTCTCCCGTCGAAAATAGGGAGGTAAGTCTTGCAGTAATATTTTGGGGAACTCCCGTATTAGTAGCGGTTGAAACAGCGTTACCTAATCTGCCGTTATTTTGCCTGCCCCAAGTGAAAACTACATAGTTGTTAGCATTAATGGATGTTCCGCCTTTGGCTGGGTCGTAACCGATAGCCATACTGTGATAGCCGCCTGCGGAAACTTTGGTCATAAAATAGTTGTTTAGCGCAACTACGGGCTGTAAATAATCAAAATATTTGCCGGTAGTGTTGTCGCTGTGACCTGCCGTGCCTGCTCCTAATCCTAGTTGCAAAAATTCGTTTGAGCCTCTAGAATATACAAAACCGTCTAGGTCGACAACCAATGCGTGAAACTTGCCTGCACTAATATCGGCATAATTCATAGGATATCCTGCGCCTGCTGTTCCGGTGCCTGCTTTTATGCCTGCGCCGTCATCGAGGGTGGATGCAAGTTGCAGAGGAGGCTTTGTTTCGATAATATCATTACCATAATCAATTGTAGATGGGGGTAAAGTAGATGATGGCTGTTCGGGGGTAAAAAGCCCAACAATAGCATCACTGTTTACTGCCGCAATCGTAAAGACGAATATAGAAAATACTAAGGCAATAATCACCTTTGCCCAAAGTCTTTTGTTAGCAGTACTTTTTCTCATATAATGATACCTCCGTGTAAGTAGAAGTGCGTTAAATATTAATACCTAATACTAATATATAGTAAATTAAATTATTTGTCAATATAGTTGATTAATTTGCCAATAAACAATGCCATATATTTACTAAAATATATCTTAAAGGTGGCAAACAGATGTTCTATTTTGCGAGCAATGTTGGCAAAAAATACCTGCTTGAGTTACCAAAATGAGGTTAAAAAGGAATTTTTTTAGCAATAAAAGTGCAAAAGTTTTGTTTTGTATTGATTTTTTTCTTTGTTAACGATATAATAATAATTCAAATAAAAAACAAATTCAAAAAGGAAATTGATGAGTACATACGCTATTGTCATCACAATTTTAATATTTTTCTATGCTTTTTACACGGGGTTTAACGATGGTTCAAATGCGATTGCCACCACGATAGCCACCCGTGCGCTCAAGCCAAGAAAAGCGATAATGATAGCGGCTGTTGCCAAGTTTGTCACTCCTTTTTTAATATATTTTTTAGGGATATGGACAGGCTCGTGGGGTATGGCGGTTGCCTCCAATATTAGCGATAAAACCATATTCCCTTCATATTTTGAGGGTATTAGCCAAGAAATGGCATTTATTTTTATGCTAACGGCGCTGCTTGGGACATTTGTTTGGGGGATAACCGCATACATATTCCGCATACCAATTAGCACATCCCACACCTTGATAGGCGGAATAATTGGCGCAGGTATAGCGGCATTTGGTTTTAGCTCTATACAGTGGACGGAGTTTGTGCTAATATATGTTATACTTATGGTTGCTCTATCGCCAATAATAGGGTTGGTTTTCTCTTTTTTCCTTATGAAATTATTCAAGCGGCTTGCCCGCAAGGCGCACCGCAGGATAAACAGCGTGTTAGTGGCGGTACAACAAATAAATATTGTTATATTATCCGGCTCATTTGCAAGCAACAATGCTCAAAAGGGGCTTGGGATATTTATGATGATGGGAGTGCTTGGGCTATACACCTACGACCAAACACCCGTTTGGATGGTGTTTATTATAGCGTTTGCGCTCACGGCGGGGCTGTTGCTTGGAGGATTCCGAGTGGTAAACACCATTGGCAGAAAGATATTCAAGATGCAGGACTTGCACTCCGTTACTGCACAGCTCGCCACAAGCGTTGTAATGATAGCGGCAACCGAAATGGGGATATCGGTTAGCACGGGACAACTTATGTCCTCCTCTGTTATGGGCGTTGGTGCGGCAGAGCGTGCGCATAGCGTAAAATGGGATATGGCACTTCGCATAGCGGTAAGTTGGTTTCTCACCTTGCCGATAGCGGCGCTAATAGGGGGCTTATTCTATTACATATTGGGTAATTTAATTCTAGGATTATAAAATCTTTAGAGGGAGGCAAAGCAAATGAAATTTAGGTTCAAACTAAAAAAATCAGTAAATTTTTTCGAACTGTTAAAGCAGCAGGCGGAAATTATGACCAAAGGTATGCGCCTTCTCAACCAATACTGTATCACCCACAAAGAGGATGATGCCGATGCGGTAATCAAGGCGGAACACGACGGTGATATGGTGAGGCGAATACTTATTGACGAGCTTAACCGCACTTTTATCACGCCCATAGATAGGGAGGATTTATTTCGCTTTTCGGGCGAATTGGACGAGATTTTGGACTATGCCAAGACATCGGTGGATGAGATACGGTTTTTTAATGTGATTCCCGATGAGGATATGAACGACATTACTCTAGCGCTAATAGATATGTGTGAGCATATAGTATTGGCGGTTTCTCACCTTGAAAATCATCCTTCAATAGCAAAGGACGAGGCAATTTATGTTAAGGCTATGGAAAACAAAATTGGGGATATGACTATGCGGGCGCTAGCTATACTTTTTGAGGATGACGACCATAAAAAGATATTCAAATACAGGGAAATATATCGCCACCTAAACCAAACCGCAGACTTAGGGGATATGGCTATGGATACTCTCCTTGATATAATGGTGAAAATGCAATAATGGGATACAACTTTTTTGCTTATCTTAGCAGGATGAAATATATTGAGCGTTGGAGCTTGATGCGCTCAACCGAGCGGGAGAACATAATGGAGCATTCCGCACAGGTGGCGCAACTTGCCCACGCTTTGGCTGTAATTAACAACAGGGTGTTTGGCGGAAATGCGAGTCCCGATAGGGCGGCGGCGCTTGCTGTGTTTCATGATGCAAGCGAGGTAATAACAGGCGACTTGCCCACACCGATAAAATATTATAACAGTCGCATAAATGATGCATATAAAGAGTTGGAAACGGTTGCATCAGACAAGCTAATAAGTATGCTGCCCCAAGAACTAAAGAGCGATTATAGCGCCATACTTAATCAAGACGCCAACTCACCCGAATATGCCTTTGTAAAAGCCGCCGATAAATTAGCGGCATACATTAAGTGCATAGAGGAGATAAAGAGCGGCAATAAAGAGTTTGTAAAGGCGCACAAGGCAACGCAAGCGGCAGTAGAGGAGAGCGAACTTAAAGAAGTTAAATATTTTGCAGATAATTTTTTGCAAGGCTTTGCCTTAACGCTAGATGAACTTGATTAAATAATCCAAATAAATTATATATAAAAGCAAAAAAAAGCGAAATTTTCGCTTTTTTTATTTGGTGGTAAAATTTTATTAGACAAACAAACTAAAACTTTGGAGAGCGTTGCTCAAGCTTTTTGCGCAAGGGCTTGAAGTATAACTTATAAAAATACATTATTCTATCCTTAGCTTGTTCTAGGTCGTGGGGCGAAACAATGGGTATTGCGCCAGAACGGTCTACCTTGCGGTCATAACGCCTTAAATCTTTATTGATATTTACATAAATAGTTTTGTTTATGTAAGCAATATTTGCAAAATATATGCTGTCACCTATATATACTTTGTCGCAGTCAAAACCCTTTACTATATTTAGTCCGCCGTCTTTGAAAAACTCTATAAGCTCACTGTGAATATATAGGTCGTGTGTCTTGAACTTAGATGTATCTAAACCTTCGGGGAAGGGGCTTTTGCGGCGGAATTTTTTTACTGACTTTACCGCAATAACAACGGGCAAAACAACCAAAAGCGCAAACAGCACAATTATAGTAGCAATCATAACAATTTCGCCCTGTGTGACAAGGCGAATTGCCGCTCCCAAATAGGGCAGCGCTGTTACATTTGTGCCAATAAAGCTTGAACTTGACACTTGGTCTATAAATTCTTCGCCAGTAGCAATATCGTTAGTATATATGGTTATAGTCCCGTCACTATTTTTATAATAGGAAACAAAAATACGGGTATGCATATCATACACATTTTTTTCCCTTCCTGTTAGCGGGGAAATATCTGTTCTCATTGTTGAGTAGGTGATAACGGAGCCCGCCTCAAGTGCGTCCAACTCTGTTTGCCTTGCGATAATAAGGGAGTGTTTTTTTATTTGCTGGGTTTCGCTTGTGCCGTAATACGGTTGCAAATTATAACCCATAATCCCTTTGTTTTTAAAAATTGCGGGATAATAGACGGCGGTAAACAGTAGGACGAATACCATCCACGATATAATTAAGTACATTATTGCCCAAAACACTCGCCCTTGTCTGGCTAAACTGCGCATTATTACCTGCCGATGAGGCTTGCACCCCGTTTGTTAGTTAAGATTTATACATCAATTATTATATACCATACGCAAGCTAAAAACAATACCTTTTTGATAAATAACTACATTTTACCGTAAAATACTATATTCAGCGTACATTGTATAACTTTGAAAGAGTTAAATTGTTATAATAAAAATACTCCGATTTACACTTATTGGTCGCCTGGAACTAAGTCGGCTAGGGTGTATCCTATGTTGACATCTACTTGAGCGTTAACCTCATCAATATATTCAATAATGCTTTTGGTGCTTATAGCGCCTGCCATGCTTCCCGATTGCTCCGAAAACAATTGTACGCTTATCAAGCCAACCAACTGGGAATAAACATTGAATAAGCCCGCCCCCGAAGTGCCGCTAAGGGCAAGCGCATCGGTAAGAACAATATCCATATTGCCGTTATTATAGAATCCCGAAACTGCACCTACGGATACCGTTAAGCCGTATCCTATGGTATTTCCTATTAGCGCAACATCCTCGCCTCGTCTAACATAATCTGCCTTTACTAAAGTTGCAGGAGTAAGTCCGGTAGGGGTTTCCTTAAACTTGATAATAGCTAAATCTACATCGGGATTGAATGCAATAAGCTCCATTTCGTATTCGCTATTGTTACCTTGTATTATCGCTTTTATTTGTTCGTACGGCTTATAGTGAACAACCATACTGCCACCGCTTGGGATTTCGCTTTTGTGTGTAACGACATGGGTATTGGTAAGCACATAACCGTCTGTGTTAAGAATCACACCCGTTGCTCGCTCGGTAATATTGCTCATACCGCACAACACTTGCACCACAGAGGGGCGGGCATATCTGTCGGCATAGACGCCAATTGCCGCATAATCCTCGGGCAGATAGTGTTCGCCTGCATATTCTTTTAGGATATCCTCTGTTATTCTTTGGCGTACATCCGCTTTAATTCCTTCTTCAATATCAAGCGCAAGCTCCTCAGAGGCAATTCTAAGTGAGTCGGCAAGCTGTGCCTTACCCCAAAGTGCGCCAACAAAGATTAGTATGATGTTTATCGTAATCAATGCGATTATTGTGATAATTGAGTAAATCTTTACCTTTGTCTTGACTTGGCGGACTTCCTCTTTCAAAGACGAAATTTCCTCCTCGGCTTTTAGCATTAACTCGTCCTCGGGGATATCGGATACTATTTTATTATCCATAATCAATTGCTCCTTTGGTATTAAAGTTGTTTTTTGCGACTAAAAAAGCCGCACTTTTGCCGTTGGCTTACCGCCCGTCCTGCGAGCGCTAATCGTGTATCGTTATACCTGTGTGGTAAATGTCGTATTTATCTATATATTTTTTAAGGGTTTCACTCATCTCTTGCGGCGAGGTAACTCCATAAACCTTGTCCTCGGGAATGTTGGGGTATCTAATTCGCCCGTCCACCCGCTCTCCTGCAAGCTTTTCCCCCCAGCCTCCGCAATTGGAATATGCCAATATTAGCCGCTTGAGCGACCACGCATGGGCAAGCTCCGAGAGTGTACCCCCTCCGCCGCCTATTGCTACCACAGCAGAGGCGCTTGCCACTATCACATTGCGGTAAACATCTAGCCCTGTCGGTATGGGAATATCTACATACTCGTTGCGGTTGTTAACATCAAAAGAGGGGAGTATGCCAATAATGTCGCCTTCCCGATAGTTTGTTGCGCTCTTTGCGCCTTTGCAAGCCGCTTTCATCACTCCGCCCAAGCCTCCGCATTGCAAACGGTAGCCCGCCTCTATTATCGCCTTGCCTGTTTGGTAGGCTATGTTGTACTTTTCTGTGCCTTTTTCTACTATGGCATCGCCAATTACAGCTACTATCTTTCTCATCAATATCCTTACTCTTTAATTCCGCTTTACCAAGAAAATTAATGCTTTTGGGAAATATCTTAAATCACGCTTAAAACAACTATTTAATATCTAAACAGATGTTTGCTGCCAAAAACATAATTTTTCAAGAGAAAGTGGTATTTTAATTATTATTTGTTTAATTCAACCTTATTATTATACACTTTCTATATTGAGTTTGTCCAACTCTTCATTAGATTTTTCCAATTCTCCCCGCCTAATATTAAGTTCCGCCAATATTTTCTTATGCACATTGTCATCTAGGCTATATTTCCAAGTGGGTATGACTGTTATAATGCTGCCAATTGCCGGCGGTATGGAAACCAGGAAGAATAGTATCATCATATAGCTGTCATATTCGGGCATTTCTCTTGGCAGTAAAGAGTCAGGGGTCATATTTGCAATATAATTGTTAAGCCCCTCTATTGCCTTATCGGAAAAACCTACCGCAGCATACGCCGCACCCGAAATAAGTGTGGCAAGCCCCGTAGTTAGTTTGGCAAGGAAGGTTTGTCCTGCAAAAAATACACCGTCTGGGCGCACACCGTTCTTATGCTCTTCGTAGTCTATGCAGTCTGCAATCATTGTAGATTGCAGTACTGTGCCTACTCCGCCTGCAAGCCCGCAAATTACAAATATTACAAATAAAATCCCAATCAAAGCAGGGCTAGAGGCAATCGCTCCTCTGGGCGTAACTAAATACAATATAAATATTGATGCAAATGGCAAAACACTTATTAAATTACTATAATTATAAAGGTTCTTTTTGGTAAACCGTTTTAGCAGGGCGGGAGTTGCTGCCATACCTGCGAATTGTCCTATTAGCACTCCGCCTCCAAGCATAGCCAAATATAGTATCGCAAGCCCTGCATTTTTGGTGGCAAAATAGTAGGTAACAAGCGGCATTGCACTAAGACCTATGAGCATTTTGGGAGTACCCAATATGCCGGAAAGCATTATTTGCTTAAATGGTTTATTGCCCATTATTATTTTAATGTTATCTTTAAAGGTATATTTCTTTTCGGATACTTCCACCCGTTCTCTAATCTTGAATCCGCATAGTTGGAATAGCGCCGCACCCACCGATGTGAATATAACGGCAGATATAAAAAAGCCCCACCGCTCTCCCTCGGCGGCACTGCCAAGGGGTTTGGATAGCAAGTCGCCAAGCCATAGCGCCGTAGGTTGTATTGCAAGGAGTGTTATCCCTGCGCCAATACCGCCAAAGATTTTTGCCAAAGAGAGTAGCTTATTCCTATCCTTGTCAGATTCTGTCATAAGGGCGGTAACGCTCCATAATGGGATATCTGCCATAGTGTACACCACATCAAACAGTATGTAGGTAAATGCCGCCCAAGCAACAATAAGAATGTTCATGGGCGAACCGTTCATATCATAAAAACCGAAGTTAACAAAGCATAACAGAGTAATTACCATTATTGGTATGGGCATAAAAATTAGATAAGGACGGCACTTACCCCATTTGGTGCGTGTTCTATCTACCAGATTGCCCATAATAAAGTCATTTATCGCATCCCAGACTTTGGCGGCTGTTAAAATGCCGCTCACTATAAGCGCAGGAATCAATATGGTGAACTGCAAATAATATGCAAACGCCGCTCCCACTACATTGTAAATCATATTTTGACCCAGCATAGAGAGCAGGTAAATATTTCTTTCGGACTTAGTATAAGTTTTTAAGGTTCTTTTTTCTTGCATTTGTAAAGCTCATCCTCCGCAAAAATGTTACTTTTATAATTATACATTAATATTTTAATAATGTACACGCTTTTTTAAATTTGTTGCAAAAGTTGAACAAAAAATTCAAGTTTGTAAAAAACAATTATTTCCGTACAAAACCCCGTTGCTAGTTGTTATAATAATATAGAGCTGTATAATCAAAAGCATAAATGTGTTGTTTGGAGGAGATTAATGAAAAAATATGTGATAATTATAGGTCTAGTTTTATGCGGAGCATTACTGCTCACCGCTTGTATGAATATGACTTTCACGGGCGACCCTAAGGAGCGTGCCAATCCAGATACCGTTTTGACTAACTCGGTGACGGACGGCGATATTGTGCAGTTGTATGGCAATTATATAATTAGTGCAAGTCCAACAAGCTTGAACATCACTCACGCCAACAACGGTTATCTAACGCTCACCGCATCCAATTCCAAAGAAAGTGTTGGGGTTAGCGATATAATTGTATGGGGTGATTACCTTGTTTCTGCATACTATTATGTTGCAAAAACCTATACCCCTCCAGACGGCACTTCATATACCGATTATTATACGCAGGTCAACATATACGACCTTACCACGCTTGGGAAAGGTACTCAATTTGCTTTTGAGAGCCTTTATACTGTGCAATTGGACGGCAAGTGCGAGTATGTCAAGACGGTAAATGATACGCTTTACCTATTTAGCAATTTTAAGGTTGGCAGTTGCAACAAATATGAACAACATAACTTTGGTTTTTATGAGGAAAATGGCGAAAAAAAAGGTGTGGCAAATATATTAGTGGTAGATGCCAGCATTGCAATCAGGAGCTATTCTACTTTAGTTGCAGTAAATGTGCAAGACGAGTTTGTGTCAACATCAGCTCAGTGGTATGGGGTTACCGGAGAAGTTTGCTTTTATTCGGACGCAATTATTCCTATCATAATGGATACAAACTACAGCTCTAGCAATTATTTTGTGATGAAACTATCCGCATTCACTTTGGAAAAGGAGGGAGTAATTAATGAGAAAGATTATAAATTGATAAACCGTTATGCGCTTAACTATGACGGCGAATATATAATGATTGCCTCATACTCATCAAGCGAAGGCTCACGGCTGAATATTTATGATAGTAATTTCAATCTGTTTGGGAGTGTTGGCGGTATAGCGATAGGCGAAACCCTAAAGAGTGTGCGTTATAGCGAAAATTATTGCTATTTGGTAACCTACTTGCAAATTGACCCTGTTTTTAAAATAGATATTAGTGACCGCTCCGCCCCCATTGTCGTAGACGAACTAAAAATTGATGGGTATAGTATATATTTGCACATTTTAGACGATGATTTAGCTTTTGGAGTGGGAGTGGGTGCAGATTTATATACCTCAAAAATTACGCTGTTTGACACTGCCAGTGAGCAGATAAATGAGATAAAGAGCATAGAGATTCCTTCCACACTCCTATATGCATCTGTCGACCCTAGGTCAATTTTTATAGATAGAGAAAATCAAATGATAATATTCATTGGCGTAACAATAGAAAAAGAAGAAAAACTTATTAACGGAGAAACAACAAGTGTATTTTATGCAACCTACAACATGTTTTTGCTTGAATATCCTTCCCTTGATTCAGAGATGACCACGGTAAAAATATCCAATAAATATGAGATGGCTAGCAAAGAACAAAGACAGGAAAACGAACTGCTAAACCCCCGCTGTGTGGTAATTGATGATTATATTTATATAGTAAGCCAAAATAAAATTAAATCTTATGATTTTAATAGAGGCTACAAAGAAAAATCAGTACTGCTACTACCCTAAAGCAGCACTAATTTTAATTAGCTTTTGAACTTTTGATTTGAGCCTCAATGGAATAGGCGTGGTTTGATTTAGTTAGGTTTTAATTTAAGCGTGACAAATACAGGGAAATGGTCGGATGGGTAAAGCCCCTCATCGCTTTTGTCACGAATGATTTTGTATGATGACACATCAAAAAAGCTTTCGGTTACATACACAAAATCTATTGGCATAGGGTTGGATGGTGTTCCTTTAAAAGAGTGGTATGTGCCGCCCGTGTCGCTTTCGGCGGCAAGATGCTTGCTGTCTTTTAGCGTATCGGCGGTGATAAAGTTGTAAAAAGTACTTCCCTCGGCAAAGTTGAAGTCGCCAATAATAATAAACGGTCTGCCGTCCTCTTTGGCGAGCTGCGAGTACCTTTTGCTCATTTTCTCTTTGGATAAGGGTGCGCCTGGGTCTAAGTGTGTGTTAATAAAGTTTAGCTCTTGTCCGCTAAGGTTATCCTTTAGCACAACACGGGTATAGGTGCGCTTAGTGCTGTCCTCATCCCAACCGGAAGAAATCACATCGGGCGTTTCCGACAGCCATTTTGTTTCCCAGGATACAAGAGTGAACCTATCTTTTTTATAAAATACTATATTTGTTTCTGCGGCAACCACAGATAGTGCTATGTCACTGCCATAATAATTGCTATTGCCGCACCAATTATAATCGGTTAAATTATCTTTTAGAAAATCAAGCTGTCCGCCCAAATCCCGCACTTCTTGAAATCCTACAATATCCGGCGAATATTTTAACACAGTAGCGAGCAATCTATCTTTGCGATTCATCCAAAGGTTGGGGGTATCCTCCTCCAAATTAAAGGTACGGATATTAAAAGTCATTGCAGTAAACTCTTTATATTCGGGAATAAAATCATCCCCGTCGTGAGGCTTGTCACAGCCTATCAGTAGTGCCGATACAAGCACACATAACAACACAAAAACAACAATATATTTTTTCATAATCAAATTATATCACGCTAAAGCTGTGATTTCAAGAGTAAAGAACGAATATTGCAAACATATATTTTAATAATTTTGCTTAAAGAAGGCAAGTTGTTTAATTTACACAAAAAAAACACTCCTTAAAAATAAAGAGTGCCTTTTTTGGTGCGGTCGATGGGACTTGAACCCATACGGTATAACCATACGCCCCTCAAACGTACGCGTCTGCCTGTTCCGCCACGACCGCATATTTTGGCTTGGGCTTTATTGGTGGTGCGGGCGACAGGACTTGAACCTGCACAGCCTTGCAACTATAAGAACCTGAATCTTACGCGTCTGCCAATTCCGCCACGCCCGCTTTAAGCGACGATATGTATTCTATAATATATCCAATCTTTTGTCAACTACAATTAATAACTTGATATTTAAAATCGCATTTTTAAGATAGTAATTTAAATTGTAAGCACATTTTTTGCCCACTATTTGGATAGTTATTGAAAAAACTTAAAATATGATATATAATATTTGCATCAAGATTTAGAGGTCAATATATTATGGATAAATCTGCGCTACACAAACTCTCCTACGGCTTGTATGTTGCCGGCACACGATGGGAGGACGGATTTTGCGGATGTATAGTTGATGCGCTAGTGCAAGCTGCAACAATGCCCCTTACCATTGTGCTTTGCAGTATGAAGGGTGGACACACCAATGCCGCTATAAAAAAGTCGGGAGAATTTAGCCTTTCGGTACTTCCCACCGATGTAGACCCGTTTATTATTGCCAATTTTGGGTTTCAGTCGTCACGGGATATAAACAAGTGGGGTAATGTGTTTCATACCACCCTTGAGGGATTGCCTGTGCTTGAAAAATGTGCCGCATCAATTGCGTGCAAGGTATTTGATATAAAAGAACTTGACAGCCACACCGTATTTTTTGCCGAAGTGATAAATGCTGTTAAGGGCGAGGGTAAGCCGCTAATTTATGGCGACTACCTAAACGGTGACTTAAAGAAACGCACAATGGAGGCATTTAAGGCGCACAGACTGCGTA
>JBAZCO010000051.1:0-11830 GCA_041654915.1 Clostridia bacterium
CCAACGCTTACTATTGCGGGGAATTAGGAATGCAAGCCCGTGTGTTTCAAGATTATTTTCCGACATAACAAGAATGCCGTACTTATCGCACAAATCATAAAAAACCCTGCTGTTGGGGTAGTGAGCTGTTCTAATAGCGGTGATGTTATTGCGCTTGCAAAGCAAGATATCCTGTTCAATAATCTCTTTGGGAACAGCATGCCCATATTCGGGGTGAAATTCGTGACGGTTTACCCCTGCAAACTTGAGCGGCTTGCCGTTTAGCAAAATAAACGGACCTTTCCCGTCTTTATATGGCACAATCTCCACCTTACGAAATCCAAAGTTACACCGCCTTTTATCAACAAAAACATCATCATTAAAGAGCGTAACTTCCATTGTATAAAGGTTAGGTTGTTCGTGCGACCAAAGCATCGGATTATCTGCACGATTTTCTGTTGATAGCGTTGCGGTTTCGCCGTCATCCACCGCACCCAAATGATAGGTTTCCGAAAAAGCTATCTCGCCGCTTGGAGCATACAGAGTGATAACAACTTGCGCATTTTTAATTGATGCGCCCTTGGCGCTAATTTTTATATCCCCCCTTGCCATACCTTTTTTATAATCATCATAAAGTTCGGGAACAAAAAGCATATCGGATATTTGCACTTTAGGCTTAAATATTAGCGTAACATCTCTAAAAATTCCCGCAAGCCGCCACATATCTTGGTCTTCCAAATAACTTCCTGTGCAGTATCTATAAACGATTACAGAAAGCACATTTTCTCCTTTTTTTACCAAAGCTGTTATATCGTATTCCTGTTGGTCAAATGTGTCCTCGCTGTATCCTGCAAACTCACCGTTTACATAGACTTCTGCCGCACTATTTACACCGCCTAAGTTTACAAAAACATTATTTTCTAAACTACCGATATTAAAGCGCTTAACATAGACGCCCGCAGAGTTTTTATCTGATTTGATGTGAGGTATTCTAAGAATATTTTTGCTTTCTAGCGCATTTGGATATCTAATATTAGTATAAATGGGTGTGTCGTAACCCATAAATTGCCAATTAGAGGGTACTTTTATCGTGTCATAGTCCGAAGTATCGGGTAGCTTGTAATCTTTGGGGATATCTCCAACCTTGCTTAAAAACTTAAAATCCCAATCCCCGTTTAAAGAATAAATTGTATATTTATTATCTTGCGCAATGGGAAAACCAGATGCGTATCTGTCAATTGAATTAATATTGTATATGTTATGCTCTTGCCACAATTTTTTCACGATTATCCTCCGTATAAGTATATACTTAAATAAGTATAACATAAATAATTAGTTGATACAATAAATAGCGGCGAATCACAAAATTTTTTTGCACAAAAATACAATGACTGATAAATTTAAGTAAGCTTTTTACTTAAATAGTACAATAATAACCGCAATTTGCAATTTTGTTTATTGCAAAACTAATCACAAAACCAACAAGAACAGCGGTTTGGGAGCTTGAAGTGGTATCTCTTGATACCAAACCGCACGGTTTAATGTGAAATACACTTCACATTAAACCGTGCGGTTATAATAGCTAGCGTTGTTTGTCGATACCTTATTCTTTTGCTAATTTTGCAAGCAACTCCTCTACTCCTCTAGCAACTTCCTCTAGCGCACCTTCTTCAAAGGGAGATTTTAGCTCCATCATTTTTACCAATGTGTTAAAGTCGTAAAGCCCTCCCCTTTTGGTATGTTCCAGATAGGTTGAGAACGCTTTTGAGTAGTCCTTTTGGGAAAGCATTAATACTTGCAGCGCCACGCTTTGGGCAAGACAGTAGTCAATATAATAAAAGGGAAGTTCAAATATATGGTTTTGATACTGCCACCTTGTACCCTCTTCCAAATAGGTTATATTTTGGGCGTTCATATGAGGGCGGTATTCTTTTTCAAGGGCAAGCCACACATCCTTTCTTTCCTTGGGAGTCATCTGCGGGTTTTCGTATATGATATGTTGGAACAAATCAACTATCACTCCGTAGGGAATAAAGGTGATAGAATCAAACAGATGCTTATAGCAGTAGTCTTTTGCACGCTCACCAAAGAACTTATCCATATATTTCCAGCACAAAAACTCCATACTCATAGAGTGTGTTTCGGCAGTTTCCATTCCGCCAATTTCCAACTCTGTCAATTGATAGGGGCTGTGAGCATAAAAAGCAAATGCGTGTCCCGCCTCGTGGGTGATGACATCCACATCGGCGGTTGTGCCGTTAAAGTTGGCAAATATAAAGGGTTGATTGTATAGTGGAAAGGCTGTGCAATAGCCGCCCGTCCATTTGCCCTCTCTTGGCAGAACATCAAAGGCGTCATTTTGCATCATCATATCCATAAAATCGCCCGTTTCCTTGCTCATATCCCTGTACATTTCTTGCCCTGCCGCTAATATGCCTTGCGCATCAAGAATGGGAGTGGGGTCATTTTCAAAGTAAGTTTCGTTATCGTATAGTTTGAGTTCATCAATGCCAAGCCTTTCTTTAATTTCGTTTTTGAGCTTAGCGATAACAGGCACAAGCTGTTCTTTTACATTTTTGCGGAATGTCTTAATCGTGTTTTCGTCAAAAGCCGTGCGTGACATACGGTAATAACCCATTTCGATAAAGTTTTCAAATCCCATCTTTTTTGCCATAGTGTCACGCACTTTCACCATTTTGTCAAAGATATCGTCCAAAAAATTGCTGTTTTCTTGCAAAGTCGCCCCCAAAACATTGTAGGCGGCTTTTCTTACTTGACGGTCGCTGTCTGTCATATGCTTTTTTAGTGCGCCCAAAGTAATCTTTTCGCCCTTGAAGTCAAACAACAATTCGGATACAAATTTAACATACTGCATTGTTAGTCTGTTTTCCTCTTGAAGGTCGGCAACAATGCGCTCATCAGCCGTTTTAAGTTCGATTTCAAACATCTTGATTACAAGAGGATTGAGCTGCTTTTTTGCATCATCCAAAAACGGCGACCCTAAAAAAGCTTTTTTAAACTCAAGTGATTTTACCCCTATTATGGGTGTAATTTCGTCATAATATGCTCTTTCTGCTTGGTAAAATTCATCCTTAGTATTTAATGTGAAGCGCATATTCGCAAGTGAAAACATAGTAGAAAACTCATCCACTAGCTTATTTATATGTTCTCTTGACGCTAGCAGCTCGTCAACAGATACGGCATTTTTTGCAAGCGCTACTGCCTCATTTATCCGCCTTTCGGCATCATCTTTGTCTATGCGTTTGTAGGGTATTTGGGATACTTTCATAAATTTTGCTCCTTTTATTGTTCTTTATAATTTAGTGTTTATTAAAACAATCCCCCGCAATTTGCGGGGGAGTTATTGTTTATCTAACTATAATTTCATCCCTTGCAGGTCCTATCCCAACATATTTTACCCTTACGCCGGATACTTCCTCAATGAGCGCAAGATACTCTTTGGCTTTTTCGGGCAAATCATCAAAATTACGAATATCTCTTGTAGACGACATCCAACCTTGCATTGTCTTATAAACAGGGTTTACTTTGTACAGCTCTCTTGCCGAGGGCATATAGTCAATTTCTTTGCCGTCCAAAGTGTAGGCGGTACAAACTTTAATTTGCTCGTATGTATCTAGCTTGTCAATCTTGCATACGGCAAGGGAGGTAAACCCGTTAATCGTTGCCGCATATTTAACAACAGGTAAATCTAGCCAACCCAAACGGCGGGCTCTGCCTGTTCTTGCGCCAAACTCGTCATCTATCGCCTCGCCCGTACCACGAAAGCCGTCTGCCGCTGCTCCGTCCATTTCGGTGGGGAACGGTCCGTCGCCCACAGCGGAGGAAAAAGCTTTCATTACCCCAACAATTTCGGTAATCTTACTAATGGGAAAGCCTCCGCTCACCGCCGCATAAGCGGCAACAGGATTTGAACTTGTTACATAGGGATAAATACCAAGGTCAATATCCTTCATAGCGCCAAGCTGCCCTTCAAAAAGCAGTTTTTCGCCGCTATTTATTGCATTGTTAACAAAAGAAACAGGCTCTACAATGCGAGATGCTAGTTGTTCTTGCCAATACTTGACCTTTCGAATAATTTCGTTTTCGTCAGCAGGAGTGCCGCCCTTTGCTTGCAACTCTGCATTTACCGTGGGCAGAACAGCCTTTATTCTCTCTATGCAATATTCCATATCGGTAAGGTTTTCAAATCTAAGCGCATTGCGCCTTGCCCTATCGGCATAGGCATAGCCAATACCCCTCTTGGTTGTGCCAATGTTGGTGCTGCCGCTCTTTTCACTCATTGTATCTAATTCAATATGATACGGCATAAGTATAACCGCACGGGACGAAATATATAGGTCTTTTGTAGAGACACCTTTAGATTCCAAATCCTCAATTTCTTTTATTAGTTCGTCTGGGTTGATGACCATACCCGTATTTGCCAAAGCTTTGCAACCCGACTTAAAAATACCGCACGGTATTAGGTGAAGTTTAAAAACGCCACTCTCGTTTACCACCGTGTGACCTGCGTTGTCGCCGCCTTGAAATCTGATTACCATATCCATATCTGCGGATATGTAATCAACAACCTTGCCTTTGCCCTCGTCGCCGAATTGCGCACCTACTAAAACCGTTACGGACATATCATCCTCCTGCCGTGAATTTATCTTTTGTACAACCTTTGGTTTGCTGCACTTTAAAGCGAAATAACATTCGCATTGCTACCGTATGTATTGCTACCTATAAAGCCGTGAAAGTCTGCTCATTGCCTCTGCGGTGTTTTCTCTTGTATTGAAAGCGGTAAGGCGGAAATATCCTTCGCCGCACCTGCCAAAGCCGCTGCCCGGAGTGCCAACAATGTTAATCTCTTGCAGCAATTTATCAAAAAACTCCCACGAATCCATACCGCATTTTAGCCATATGTAAGGAGAATTTATACCGCCCGTATACCAAATACCCAATTTGGTAAGGGTTTCGGCAATAATAGCGGCATTGCCTGCATAATAACTAATTACTTCCTTGCAAGCGGCTTGTCCTTCGGGAGAAAACACCGCCTCTGCCGCACGCTGAATAACATAGGCAGTACCGTTAAATTTGGTTGTTTGCCTTCTTAGCCACATTTTATTTAGGGATTCTCCGTGCAGAATGAGTGCCTCGGGAACTATTGTATAACCGCATCTCGTACCGGTAAAGCCGGCAGTCTTAGATAGAGAACAAAATTCTACTGCGCATTCCTTAGCGCCCTCGACTTCGTATATGGAGTGAGGTAAGCTTGGGTCGGATATAAAGGCCTCGTATGCCGCATCAAACAAAATAACAGAACCTTTCTCCCTTGCAAAATCCACCCACACTTTGAGCTGCTCTTTAGTGTATGCCGCTCCTGTGGGATTGTTGGGGGAACACATATAAATAATATCCGCATCGGTGTTGGCAGACGGCATAGGGAGAAAACCATTTTTTTCATTGCCGTCTATCAGCTTGATAACACGCCCTGCCATAAGATTGGTATCCATATAAACGGGATACACAGGGTCGGGAATGAGAACAGTGTTATTCTCTGCAAACAGTTCGGTAAAGTTAGCAATATCGCTTTTTGCGCCGTCAGAAACAAATATTTCCGAATGCTCAAGCTCTACTCCCGACACAGTTTGATAATATTTTTTAATACTCTCTTTTAAAAATGGATAGCCCTGTTCATCGGGGGCATATCCTCTAAAGGTTTCTCTTACGCCCATTTCACGGCTAGCCTTTTCAAGAGCGGCTATCACAGGCGGTGTTAGCGGACGGGTAACATCCCCTATTCCCATTCGTATTATAGCCGCATCGGGATGCGCCGCTGTATAAGCATTTACCTTTTTTGCGATATTTGCAAAAAGATAACTTTGTCTTACATTTTTGTAGTTTTCGTTAAGCTTTACCATAGTTTATATGTTAACTTCTCCTTGAAAATTATATTCAGCTTTTCCGCTCATAAAAATCCTGCCCGCCTTATAGCTTATATCCAACTTCCCTCCCGCAAGATGCACTGTAACCGACTGTGCAACAAACCCCTTTACAAATGCTGCAAACATAACCGCCGATGCTCCCGTGCCGCACGCAAGCGTTTCGCCAGAGCCTCTCTCATACACTATCATTTCTATATTATGTTTATCTATGATGCGTGCCGCCTCCGCATTTATTCCGTCTGGAAAGGAGTGCGATATTTCTTTTATGATTTCCCTTTCTGTTTTACCAATGGTGTTGGTAAAGTATACAGCGTGGGGGTTGCCCATATCAATTGGTGAAACAATAATTTCTCCAAAAGAAGTGGTTAAACTGTAATCGACAGCACAGTGTCCATTTAGCTTTAGCATCTTTGGGATACCCATATCGACACTTATAGTATCCGCAAGTCCGCTTAACGGGGATATAGTTAGCTTTCTTATTCCCGCAAGGGTTTGAATAGCAACTTCGTTTTTTGTTATCAGCCCACGGTCATATACATATTTTGCAACACAGCGTATTGCATTGCCGCACATTGTTGCCTCTGTACCGTCGGCATTGAATATCCGCATTTTAAAATCTGCCACAGGAGATTTATCTATTATCACTAACCCATCCGCTCCTATGGAAAACTGTCTTACCGACAGCCGCTTTGCCATAGATTCTGGGTTAGTTATCTCATCCTCCTCTGGCTGATATACAAATATATAGTCGTTGCCAAGTCCGTTCATTTTGCAAAATCTCATTAACACCTCCGGTATTAATATATTTTGCAAACAGGGAAAATACTACTTTACGGCTATTTATATACTATCCGCCTGCAATTGGGGCATTCCGCCATATCGCCGGGGCTGTTTAGTTTTGAGTCCACATCTACTTTGATATCAAAGCCGCACCCCGAACACTTCCCGTTGTCATAGGGCATAAATGCGGGCATCTTGCGGTTTTCACGCAAGTTTTTGTATGCGGCAAAAAGATTGGGGGCAATAGTTGCTCTCAAATCTTGTAGTTTGCTAAGTTCTACCTTGTATTTTTCTTTTAAAATAAGGCTCTTTTTATTATGCTCATCTCTTAGCTTGCGCCTTTCTTGTTCTAAGCTCTTGCCAAGTTTAAACTGTTCGCCCGCATTTGAATTAATTTCCTCTAAGCGACGAAACAACTTTCTAATTTCACGCTCCATATTATTAATTTCTTCCGAGAAGTTTTTAAGGGCGTTTTCAATATTATCTATCTGCCCCATAGAAACAACACTAGAAAAAGAAAATTGAGCCTTGTCTTTCTCAACAAGTTCCGCAAGTTTAACTTCTGCCCGTTCGATTTCGGCAAAAGCATTTTCGGAATCTTTATCCATTTTTAGCAAGTTCTGCCCTGCCCTGTTGATTTGCTGTTGAACAGCGGCCATTCGTTGTGTTTCGTCACTGCGACGGACTTTGAGTTCTTCACGATAAATTTCCATATCTATATCTTGATATTCCAGCACTTTTGCCAAACTCATATAAATATCTCCTTTTTTATTAATAAAGGGTATTAAACCTTGAAAGAGCAAGCTCTTGCAAATGCCTATTGGTAGTAAGGGTTGGTACAACTTTTTGCACGCACTACTTTTGCCTCACACTTTGACTCTAATAACTCTGCAATAAGTGCAATAAAGGCAAGTTCGCTATCATAATGACCAATATCAATTATAGCATAATCTAAGTCCTTTGCCAACCTAATAACATTGTATTTGATGTCGGATGTAAGAAAAATATCTGCGCCAGCATCTATGCAGTCCAAAACTGTTTGGGCAGAGCCGCCTCCGCCGCCGTTTATGGCGGCAATCGTTCTAATTGTACGCTCGGGATGCCCCGAAAACCTAATATTATTATTAGACAGCACCACGCTTGCCATGTCAGCCAGCTCTTTTAAAGTAGTTTGGGCGGGAAGCAGTCCTATCCTTGCGCCCTCAACATCCTCCCCTACCGTGCGAATATCTGTTGCGCCAAGTATTTGCATTAAGTAATCGTTAAGCCCATTGGGGGCAAAGTCAACATTGGTATGGGCAGCATATACGGCAATATCATTTTTTATTGCAGTAACCAACGCCCCCATATTGGGATAGCGCAAATCAATTTTTTTAACGGGTAAAAATATACTAGGATGATGTTCAATAATAAGATTACAGCCGTGATTTATTGCCTCTTGCGCCACTTGAGGAGTTAAATCAAGAGTGACAAGCACCCCCGTTACCTCAACGGTTGGGTCGCCATATATTAAGCCGCAATTATCCCCCTCCATTTGTAGGGCGAGCGGGGCAAAGTCCTCTATTATGTTAATTATATCCCTAATTTTGAGCATAATTTCTCTACCTCCAAAAACTCTTGTTCAATCCCTCCTCTTGCAAGCGGGTTGATTGCTTTAATTCTCATTATTTCCTTTCTCCTATTACAAAGCATTGCCTTAAAGTCCTCACGCTCGGGAAAGTTTAGTCCAAACCGCAACTCCTCTTGCTTGTATATGTATTTCCCCGAATTGGTGACAATAACTTGATAGAACTTTTTGCCAGACGCAACCGCATAATCTTTTTCTATCCCGACCTTACCCGAAAGATACTCTCGCAGTCTGCTTTGCTCGCTGTGGGCAACAAGTATTGCCCGCCCCCGATAATTGGCATCCGACAAAATCTTGGATATCTCCAACCCGCCTAGCCCTGCAATTATGATTTGGTCGGGAGTTTCGGGAATATTTTGCAAACCATCACTCTCTACACAAACCACGCTTTTAGCCCCATACTCGGTTGCCAAAGCGGCGGTCTTTTGTAAGCATTTGGCGCTAATATCCACCGCATAGACCTTTTTTGCCCGTTGGGATAAGGCGATGGCAACAGCTAGCTTGCCGTGGTCTGCGCCAATATCGGCAACAATAGTACCGCTAACTTCACTCAAAATACTTTTTAGCCGATTGTCAAGCTGCTTTACAGCCATATCTTTAGGGTTATTTATCAAGAAAATCTCTTAGCTTTTTGGTCTTGTTGGGATGCTTTAGCCGCCTTAATGCCTTTGCCTCTATTTGCCTTATGCGCTCACGGGTAACATTAAAAACTTTACCCACTTCCTCAAGCGTTCTCGGACGGTTATCCCTTAATCCATAGCGAAGTATAAGCACCATTGCCTCACGGGGGGCAAGGGTGTTTAGAATTTCTTCCACTTGTTCTTTTAGCATTTTGGCTTCTGCCGCCTCTATTGGAGCGGTTGCCGTTGTGTCCTCAATAAAGTCTCCTAAATGGCTGTCGTCCTCCTCGCCGATTGGCGTTTCTAGCGACACAGGGTCTTGGGCTATCTTTTGTATCTCTATAACTCTTGCCTCGGTGATACCCATTGCCTCGGCAATCTCTGCTTGTGTAGGCTCTCGCCCAAACTGTTGCAGCAGCACCCGTGACACTTTTACCAACTTATTAATTGTTTCTACCATATGCACGGGTATTCTTATTGTACGGGCTTGGTCGGCTATTGAGCGGGTAATCGCTTGCCTTATCCACCAAGTGGCATAGGTGGAAAACTTAAAGCCTTTGGTGTGGTCAAACTTATCCACCGCTTTCATTAACCCCAAGTTGCCCTCTTGTATTAAATCTAAAAACTGCATACCCCGCCCAACATAGCGCTTGGCAATGCTAACCACCAACCTTAGGTTTGCGTTAATCAAACTTTCTTTGGCGCTCTCGTCATTGTTTTCTTTAAGCAAGCGGGCATAGTATTGTTCTTCCTCTGCCGTCAATAGCGGAACACGCCCAATATCTTTAAGATACATCTTTACCGAGTCATCCACATTGACTTCGTTCATTATCTTTTGCAACATCTGGTCGTTTTTAAGTGCGGTTTCTTGGTCGATAACCGTTATCCCGCCTTCCTCCACCGCCTTATATACAGTTTCAATCTCGCTTGGGTCAAGGTCGAGTTTTTCAATGCGGTTTAACAAGTCGTCCTCGTTTACCGACTTTTGGTTTTTGTAAAACTCTATCAGTTTATTAATTTCATTTTTCAGTCTTTGTTCTTTGTCCATAGCTTAACTCCTTCGGGGCGGTCTATTTTTGCACCCCTATTTGCTCTTTTTATCTTTTGCCATTAGTTTGCGCAATTCTTCTTGCAACAAGTTTTTTTGTTCCCCGTCCTCTGTGGTATTGAGAGCGGTTATTATTTCCAATTTTCTTTTTTCCCGTGCATTTCTATCAAGAAGGGCAAGGCTCTCTGCATAATACTCCGCACGCTTGTCCTCGGGCAGCAGGTCAGCAGCGGTTAGTATCTTGCGTGCCTCCTCACTTGTATCGGATAAAATATCAAATAAATCTCCCTTGATAAAGCGTTGTTTCGTATTGATTCGCTCTGTAATGTATTCGTATACTTTGCGGTGAGGCGGATATTCAAAATATTCATCTTTTATATCATCTAGAAAAACATAGTCCCCGCCTGCAAAATAAGAGGACAGCACAAACCGTGCGGCAACTATGCTTGCCCTCATTTCGGGAGGGGCTGTAACCACGGGCTTTTCCGTTTCAACTTCTTTTTTAGTAATTACGGGGGCAGTTGGAATCTTAAAAGTCTTTATCGAGTTTTTTATTGTGCTTTCGGAAACTGCGCACACCTCGGACACCTGTTTTATGTATGTATCTTGAAGAATAGGGTCTAGTGCTGCCAATATTGCAACCGCCGCCTTTGCGTATTTGCTTTTGCCGTCCGATGTATTTAGGTTGAATTTATCGCTCAGCTTTTTTAACTTGTAGTCAATTAGCGGCAGAGCGTTTGTAACTAAATCAAGATATCCTTCCTTGCCAACTTTTTTTACAATATCGTCAGGGTCCATACCGTCGGGCATACTTACCACCCTAACTTCTAACCCCGCCGTAACAAGCATATCAAGACTCCGAAGTGCGGCGGCTTGCCCTGCTGCATCGCCGTCAAAAGAGACATATACAAGCTTGGCAAACTTACTTATTTCCTTGCATTGTTCGTTGGTGAGCGCCGTACCCATAGCGGCAATGGCATTATCTATCCCCGCCTCGCTAAGGGCGATGACATCCATATATCCCTCTACTAAAATAAGGGAGTCCGCCCTAGCCTTTGCATCTAGTTTTTTTATGATATTCAAATTATAGAGGTTGCTTTTCTTATCAAAAAGCACAGTTGCGGAGGTGTTTTTATATTTGGGATGCTTATTTTTATCTAAAGACCTGCCCCCAAAGGCAATCACCTGCCCTTTTGGGTTTATGATAGGGATAATTAATCTGCCGCCTTGAAAATCTATGATGCGTCCGCCCTCTACCCGTGACACCAATCCTGCGGCTAGCAGGGTTTCGGGGTCGTAGCCCGCATTTTGCATATAGCGAGGCAGGGCATAAAAGTCTGTTGAGTATCCAATGCCAAAGGTTTTTACGGTTTTGTCGGACAGCCCTCTTTGGTTTATGTATTCTATTGCAAGCTTGCCCTCGGGCTTATACAGATTATCAAAATAAAAGCGTGCGGCAAGTTTGAGGGCGGCAAGTGCTTTTTCCCGCATGATACGGTTTTTTCTTGCGTAGTCGCTCTCCTCTTGCGGCAGAGGCATTCCTGCATTTTTAGCAAGATATTCCACTGCCTCTATGTATGTCATTTTTTCGTGGTCTATTAGGAAGGTAATCACATTGCCCGACTTCCCGCATCCAAAACAATGATAAAACTGTCCGTCTTGGTTTATGGCAAATGACGGTGTTTTCTCACGGTGAAAGGGACAGCAAGCCCAATATCTTGCCCCCTTTTTTTCGATGTGGGGTATAAATTTGTTTAAAACTTCTACTATGTCGGACTTAGACTTTAACAGTTCCAGCCAGCCTTGAGTAAATTGCGCTATTTTAATTCTT
>JBAZCO010000052.1:0-10975 GCA_041654915.1 Clostridia bacterium
AATTATATTGGGAAGGAACTCCTCCTCTTTGCCCGAAATGTAATATCCGCTAGAGTTTATTGCAACAAGGATATTATCATATATGAATCCGCCTCTTGAATAAAGCTCCAAGTCGCTCATATAAGTGGTATTGATGTTATACACCAACGGGTCTATAACTTCAATAGTGAACAGAATGTTATCAATATCCACCGTGCCTAGGGTTGCAAGCACTTCGGGGAACACGCTCCCCGCCTGTGCGGTAGATACTTTTGCTTTGGTTAGGTTGCTTTCACTAAAGTACAGAGGTACTGCGGCAACATCGGTTTCGTTGTCGTAGCTGAACTTGTAGTACATTTTAGTTGGCAACTGCGGTCTAAGCGGCAGTCCTGCCAGCACATAGAGCTTGCCGCCGCTAATGGGCATTGTGCCTGTACTGCCGGGAATGCTTGTGTCTATATGACGGGGCTTGATTGGGAACTGTATCCCTAGTGTTGTGCCAAATACCTTGATATACCCCATAATATTCATTGCGTTGGGGTTATTTTCCAGTATGCGCCCCGATATGACATCCGCCCGTGCTAGGAATTCGGTGTCATAATCCCAAATAATGTCTGTATAAAGACGCTGTAAGGAGTCGTCGGTAAACTTAATGCTGACCGTAGACGGGAAAGACACGGCATACGGGTCTATATAGTATTCGCTGTTTGCCCTTTGATAGGAGTTGCCGCTTGTAGGCACAACCTGAGATGACACACTTGTATATTCAACTTCACGGCATCTTACATTCAAACTCATATCAAAGCGGTTATCAAAGGGGGTGTCGCTAAAGTCATAAACAGTTGTGGGATTTTCCGACGGCACTTTATTCTCTATGGAAAAACCTATGATTTGGGCAAGAATGGGGTATTCCTCCACGCCAAATTCTGTGGTAACTATCGTGCCGATAAGGTCTATTTCTTTATCCAACTTCCACTTTACATCATTAAATGAAAGCTCCTCGCCCAATACAGACAGCGCATTCCTTATCGTGAGAGAGCTGTATTCATCCGCTCTCTTGAATGTGACAGTCAAATTATCCGGCATTTTATAATTGCCTGTTGACGGGTCATATATCTCCTCGTTAATCGGGTCTACAACAAAATAGCTGTTTATCGCACCCGATGCTATCGTGGTTGCAAGCAGATAGCGCTTTGCGGGCGGGTTTCCGATTATCGGGTTGCCCGATGCGTAGCCCGCCTCGGAAGTGAATATATTGATAGGTACACGATTTATATAGTGTACCATTACGGTAAAGTAGGTAATTTCGCCATCCACAGAGCGCAGTCGTGCCGAAATAAGGCGAGAATCCCCTTCTAGCGGCATATTGTTTATATCCTCATCCCACAATACATCTACATATCCAAGCTCCATTTGCTCGCCAGAGCTTACATCATTGCCCCTTGCAAGCACCTTGTTGGGAATCACGGGGTTTAGAGGGTCTATTACAAGCTCTACTTCGTTGGTGCTTCCATAGCCCACACCATAGCCAAAATCAATACTCGAAATATATACCTGACGGTAACTATAACGGTATTTGTTGACCACAGCTATGCGGTTGGTCTTTGCCTTGTTACCTATGGTAAAGGTCTTTAGGAAGTCCTCCTCTTTGGAGTTGCGCTCGCCCCAGAACAACATAAGCCGTTCGTCATCTGTGCCGACCCTTGCCCATTCCTCGGGATAAAATTCTACCTCTATACTGTCTTGACTGTTTACAATGAATATAAGGGTAAAGACTTCTTTCACACTCCTAAGTGTGTGGGGGTTGAACTCAATAAGCTCGCCCGTAATATCTTTGAGCGAATAGAAGTCCCACCTGTCTGCCGACACTATTACCGTTGCCTCCTCGCCGCTAATGCCGCCATAAGATAAATAACCTTTAACCGTCTTTGCGGCTATGCCGCTATAAACGATTTCGTTATCTGTCATACCCCAAATAATAGAGGGAACAACGGGGGCTGCGATTGCATTATAGGGCGCATACAGCGCCTCGTCCTGCGCTTGGGTGAGTGACACAAACTCGTTGGGGTTGATAACCGACGGTATATCCTTAACCAATCCCTTTATGGGGTTGGTGAAATGGAACTCGGTGTTATAGGTGTTTCGCAGTGAACGATTTAGAATAATAACTAAGATTTCAAAACTTTGCGCCGCCACGCCGTATCCCGATAAGCTTGATGTAAACTTATATGTTTGCCCCGCATAAATTCCTGCCGTGGGCATTAGTCGGTAGTTGGAGTCAAAGGGAATATCTCCCTCTTTGGAAGTGCCTGTGACAAAATCCCAAACTTGAATATCCCAATAGCTAACGGGAAGTGCCACGATTTCGCCCGTTTGGAATCCAAAATTGCCAGAAACGGGTACTTGATATGTAGCTATGTCGTATGGGTCAATATAATAAAGCTTTTCTAGCTTGCCGTCGACGGGAGCGCCGTGTTCGTCTATTTTGTTTGCGTGGTTGTCTATAAACACGGTGTTTAGCACACGGCTCAAAAAGCGTAGTGTAATGTCTATCTCCTTGCCGTCGGGCAAGATTACCCTAAGTTCAAGCACATCATTTTTGCCGCCATAGCGTGTTTCGTCCAAACTATGCCCCTCGTGGGTGTAGGGGATAGCAGAAACCGCCTCATACTCCTCGCTAACAAGGTTCTTGATAAAGTAACTTATGTTACTATTTAATCCAAATTTATAGCTAACATTTTCAAATGTCACCCGTATATCTTTGGGTAAGACAAAGTTGCCGCCAAAATTGTTTACATACGGGTCAAGCACAACCGCATTATCCGTAACGGGAACTTGGTCGTGGCTTACGCTGCCCTCGTTTAGGGGTACTACCTCTATAAATAGGTTTATCGGCTGCCGCTCGCCGCCATACATAAGTATGGATGCCGTAGCAAAAGGCTCGTTTGATGCAGAGTAGCCGCTTGAATTGAGATGCTCATTAATTTTTTCTTGGCTAAACTTAGTTGAGTCATTGTCGTCGGCAAATGCGGCAGAAGGCAACCACTCTAAAGCAAAGGTTATGGGGTTTGCCGCACTTTCAATTTGATATGTCGGTCCCATTATAGGTGTGATAACCTTGGGTATTTTTAGTGGGTCGAACGGGTAAAGCTCGTAGATGTTATGTACGGTTATCTTCCCGTTTTCTATATTATAGCCGCTAAATTCCGCTTGAGCGTTGTATTTATATAAACCAATATCTTTGGCATAAAAGTTGATAGTCATACTCAACTTTTCGTTTTGAGGGAGTAGGGTTGTGTATAGCCATATAGGCGTTTTGAACAGCGAAACGGGTATGGCGGTAACTTCGGAGTTAACGGGTATCACTACTGTGCCGTTGGGGTCAAAGTGATTTGCCTCTGCCTGCCAAACAAGGTTGGTATAGATTACCTCTCCGCTGTGCCTGTAATTTACCTGCGTCGTGGGGGAGATTGGATAACCTGTTTCGTTGGAATACTTGAGTGTTCCGTTTGGGTTAAAGGTTTCTTCATACCTAAGTATTGTGGGTGAAACAGCATCATCTCTCACGGTATTTAAGATGAGCATAAAGCCTTCGGTACAGCTGCCACGGCTTAGCTTATCTATATTAAATGTGACACGGGACAAGGATGCGCCAAACTCATAAGTAAACGCCTTTTCGTCCAAGTCCTCTGGCATTGTGTACTGCAACTCGTATATGCCGCTTTGACTGCCTTCAAAGTACAGCTGTACATTGGATAGCATCTCGGTTATCAAGTTGCTTGCAAGCTTGTCTAGGTTTTCGCCCTGCCCATAGCCCCAATGGCTCATTTGGTTTACAAGCGCAAAAGGCTTGTTTAGGTTAACCGTGATGATGTTTGCCGCAACCCCTTCGCCCTTGATTTCCACATCAATTGTGAGAATTTCTCTGGTAAAATAGGACTCGTCAATATTAATAAACCTAATACCGTTTAGGCGGCGGGGAAGAACTTTAAAGCTTATTGTTACGCTTTGTTCAAGTACTGTATCGGCATAAACTCTGCCCGTCATTTTTATTATACCGTCGGGGTAGGAAGAACTGCCGTCCGAACTGCGGAGCGCCGCTTTTACATCCTCTATATTATCCCACTCCACGGGAACATTGTGCGATACACGGGTGTTGTGCAAAAACCTTATCCCTATTGCGCCGGATGCAAAGTTTAAGTTTTCCAAGAGGTTAGCGCTGCTCTCATCATAGGGGTCAACCTCTACATAAACTGTGCCGTCTTGCAGGGTGAGGGTGTTGCCCCTGTCCATATCGTCAGATATGCCAAGAACTATATTATTGATAATCGTCATATCCTCTACCCGCACAAACAGCGTTACCGTTTGGGCAAGGATGCCGCTAGAAGGGTCGGACTCCAAATAAGTGGTCAACTGATATTCGCCCGCCGTGTAGGGGAAGGCATAGCCGTCACTCACATATATCAAGCCGCCCAAGCCGTCCGGCATAGTCCAATCGGTGGGATATTCTTTTTCGCCATAGCCGCTTGCCTCGCTAAAGACCAAGGTAAACCTATCGGGCAAGAGGTATTCGTCATATGGGTTTACCGTGATGACATACTTGCCGTCCTGTGGCTCTATTAGCTCTGGAACGCCGTCCGGCGTATTGCGGTCATACATCTTGATGTTCTCGTATGCGCCGGAAAGGTTGTGTATAACAAGGTTGATTTGCTGTTGGTTGCCGCCCGCCTCGCCTATCCAGCCCACGGCTTGCAGCAATGCCTCCTCGGCGGTTGGGCGCAAGATATTGCCTAGGCTATCTATTATCGAACTTGCTATCCAATTTATCGCATAACTTCTACGCACCATTTTTCCTGCGTGTTCCACCGTCATATTTATCCTAGACGGTAAGCGGTTTACCGCATCGCTTGCGTAGGGGTCTACTTCAAACATTCTGCCGTTGACATCTAACCCAGAGCCAATCTCCCCAAACCCAATGGCGGATACTCTTACCGACTCACGGATTGTGCCTACTTCGTCTATGCCGCCCGCTTGTGTGGTGGAAAGGTAGGTGATTAGCTGAACATTGTCGGTAAGTGACGCTGCACGGCGGCTAGGGGCAAGAACTGTGAGGGTAATCTTTTGCAGCCCTGCGATATCGTCGCCAAACTGTGCGGAGTTTATATTTGTGCGTCCGCCGTTTAGGGGGTTTATCGTTCTGTCGAGCGACACATTATCCGCTGTTGGGTACAGCCATCTAAAAGGTACAGGATAATATCCGTCGCAATATGGGTCGGTATTAACAAAGCCTTCCGGCTCGTTGCCGATTATGCGGTAGCGTGCAAGCGACTCGCCTGCTTTGGATACGAAATATATACGCATCTCATTTGTTATAGTAGTATTGGTGGGGATTGTGTATGTGCCTCTCAATAGAGAATCCACCGTATATTCTGCTCTATTTTCCCCTTCAATCAAGATATAATCTACAATCTTTGCCACTATATTTACACGAAGGGCGATTGTTAGCGAGTTTATCTTTGCAAATATATTGTACACACCGCCTTGGTAGTTGATTAGTGACTCATCAAAATCCCAATCTAGGTCGATAGTTTCGGTAACCACCGTATTGCCGCCCGTGTTGGAGTAAAATTGCAAGTCCATTCTGCTGTATGCAAACAGCGGGTCGTAGCTTGGGTCGCTCTTTTTTTCCAGCGAATATTGGTAGGGGTCTATATTCATTATTCCAACAAGCGGTATATTCCCCACATAGTCGGTGGCAACAAGCCGTCTGCTCAAAATCTCTATGGGCAGCAAAAAGCGTGTTTCGGCAATACTGCCCTTGCCTATCGTCACATAAAAATCTCTAAGCGCCATACCGTTAATTGCATAGCTAATATTTTCTTGGGTGTAGGGGAAGTTTTCTATCTCAAATGCCTGCGTACCAAGAGTTCCGTCATCATAGACCACGCCAATTTTATTGGGAATTGGGTTTTCCACCGTTGGGTCTATGCTAAGGCGGCTAAGCTCCAACTCCGTTATGCGCTTTGTGCCGTTCTCGGGGTCGGTAAGTATCATAACATAGCTAACATCCTTGCCGAAAAGCCTTGCAGTCGGGGTGTAATGATATACACCTGTAACCAACTCTGCCGATGCGCCACGGAATGTCAGCAGATAGTTAATTTTATTACTTTCACTTCCAAAGTAAACATCCGCATCATTGTGCCAACGAGCTTCGTACATACTTTCAAAGTCGATATCAGGCAAGGATTCTATCTCGGGGACGATATAATCGGATTCATCAATATTATATACAGGTGAGGAAAATACCACCCTTGCCTTGCAGTCTGCAAGCATAGACTCAATGCCAATAAGCTCATAAATTGGGTCGTAGTTAATGCCACGGGAGGTGTAGGGAGATAGTGAAAAAGTTATCCAATCTTCCTTAAAGAACACCGCCGTATCCCGAGTGACAATATCAAATATCTGCATAATATTTTGAGTGGCAAAAAGGTTGCCCGCTCCCAATATTTCGTTAAAGCCTTCTTGCAGCCCCTCTCGGGAAATCTTGTATTTTATGGGTGTAACCACATCATCGGCATAAGAACCGTCTGCGCTGTCTATCAAGAATACGGACGGGTCATCCAAAGAGGTGAATATTCGGATGAGCGGGGAAGATGTGATATGCTCGGCAGAATAGTTTTTGGTTATGCTAAATACAGGGTTGTACCAAAGTGTAGCCGCTGTGTATGAGTAGCCGTCCATATGCCAAATATCGGCGGCTATGTAAAAAGTGTCGGTCAGCTTGAAGTCAAACGGAGTATTTCTGCCCGTGACATCGCCAATAAACACGCCAAGCAGTTCGGAAAAGTCCACGCTATCCCGCCCTTGCATACGCAATTCTGCCTCTATGCGCAGGGTAACCGCCTCTGCCTCGCCCATTGTCTTGTAGGTATCCGGCTCAAAATCGTCTGGCGGACGAATGGCAAACTGCGGGTCGGTGATGAGTTTTTGCGTAAGTGACATCAAGAAAATTCGTGAACTGCCGTTAAATACCCCAAACTCAATCAAGCCTGTCTTGGTGTGGTAGGCAATTTGCACATTGATTTCATCAAATGCGCCCACTCCCATAAGACTATTTAGGTTTTCTTCACTCATTCCCAACTTAGAGCCCAGCCATTTTATCAAGTTGGAGGAGTAATCGCCCAAAAGCGCACCCAAAAGCTCGGTATCCAAGTTGATTTCCACAACATCGCCACGGGAATTGATTTTTGACAACAGCATACCCAGCCTATTGTCGGTTGCGTTTTCGCTAATCAAAGCCAGCAATCCTTCGGTGGTGAGTTCGCCGCCGGTAAAGCCCAAAATGTATCCAAACAACGAATTCAGCTCTTGCGCTAAGTCAATGTTGTCAAACTTAACTTTGGGGAAGTTTAACTCACTCAAGCCAATGCCGCTGCCTATATAGTTGTTCATCAACCCTTCTATATTAGTGTACAGTAATTGGTCGCCATCGTAGTTATAAAATAATGATATTATACTTTCATTACTATAATAAGGGTCGGTTGGGAGCAGGTCTTGCGTTTTACTGCGGATATCTACCAAAAATGTGTTGGTACTGTTGTCGGACGCATTTATTTTAGTCTTTATTTCCGTGTGGAAAGTGGCATCCAAAGCATCCACATACAATGTGCCTGCAAGGTGATATTCCCCTTGCCTTGTTAGCCAATAGCCGTTGGGATAAAGTTTTGCGTCCTCTGGCGAAAGCAATATTGGGTTGAGTTCGGGGTCGTCATACTTATCCATTGCCACACGGCGGGAGCTATCCTCTGTTTCGTAGCGCATCTCCACAAGGAATTTATTGATGTTATCGCTTTGCATACCGTCAAATGTGATATTAAGTCCAACAACCGCCCCGTCATACATAGCAATTTCTATGAGTGATGCGTTTAGTATGCCTATGCCGATATTGCCAATATCGCTAATCTTTACACCAAACAGCATAGAGCTAAGCGCATCCAAGCGATTGCCCAAACCCCCTTTGATTGTGCCTTGGAAAAAATCGTTTAGCGGTTCTTTAACCTTATCTAGAGCAACATCTTTAATAGATATATTTTCTGCATTTACGCCTATGGGTCTTACCGTAAGGCTGTGGCTCTCTGCCACTTCTACAATCATACTAATATAAGTGGAAAAACTTTCAAGCCCATACTCATCTCCCGGGGATGGGAACTCGTTGCCGCCGTCCTCGGACGGGTCTGCAAAGAAGTAGGACTCCATATCGAACATGGTGATAAATTGATAAAATACCTCAAAGTTGCTTGAGCCGCCAAAATCGATAATACAACTTCTCTGCCCGTTAATCTCGTAATACAAGGTATCTTGATAGTAATAGAGGAAAAGCGTGCTTTTTTGATATTGGTTATCAAACACCTTTAACATAATTTCGCTGTCCTGTTTGCGCAAGAGGTTGTAGTCTGCTTCGTATGTAACGGTGAGGTTTATCTTATTTACTACTATCGTATATTGGGAGTAAATATGTCTGATATTCTGCTCGCCCGAATCAAGCCCCGCTTGCTTTAGCCCGTTGGTGATTTTTTGCGCAAGAGCAGTGCTATCGACCACCGAAGGTCCGGATGGCGACGGTCCGTCCGGAAGATTATCCTCGGGAGTCTGTCCGCAGGCGGCTAGCGCCACAATAAATGCTGCGACTAATAGTAAGATTATCAGCTTTCTGGTCAGTTTCATATAACCTCCTAAGGCTGTTTAAGTAGCCTTATTACCGTTTGCTTGTTATTGCTCACCTCTAATCTAGGTGAGAAGATATTATTTGCCCCTTCCTTTTTATAAGGTGTTAGGGTGTTGTTTTCCCCTTCCTTTTTTAAGGCGTCGGGGGTTGGAATATTCTTAATTTTACAAAGTTAGTTTCGTATGTCACCGTGCCTATTGTCACCCGCCTTGAATATATCGTGGTTGGGGTTTTCATTGCCTGTATTTGTGCGTCGGTGTACTCCCACTCAATGCTCACATAGTCAAACACATCGTTATTGCCCACATTTAGTGCTAAGTTCTCTACCCCCTTGTTTAGCGCATCTACAACCGTCTGGGTGTAGCTGTCACGATAGGGATTTACCTCGTCCTTTGCCGAGTAGGTGTTGAGTGTATACTCCGTCTTTATCCTTTGGGCAGGGAAGTTGTGGGGAATATCGCCGCCTATCGGCATTGTTACCATATTTATTGGTGACATATCTAGGAATACTAGTAGCACCCCAAACTGCTGTCGGTGTACTTCCACCCCGTCACGCTCAAGCAAGACGGTTACGGGATATCCTCGGTAAACGCCGCCGCTCACATAAATATCCGAGAAAGTAGTGCCTGCCGTCCAATAGAGTGTAACCTCGCCAAGGTCTGCGTTATACTCTTGGTTTAGCGTACCTCTGGCCAAAGCTTTCATTACTCCCGGCTCGGCGGGGTCGTCAGAGAACAAGGGGTTGAACGGATTTACAACATATATTGCGTTGTTGTTAGTGCCGTAGCCGTACCCCGCAATATTAAGTTCACTTATATTTGCCGTTTCGTATTGGTAGAATACTATGTTTGCGGGGGTCATCTTGTTTAAACCTAGGTCGTTGGCAAGATAGAACCGCCCCGATGCCTGCAAAGAGCCTCTTGCATTACCCTTAGCCTCTGCATCCCAAACAATGCGGTAGGGGTAGGCTTCGCCGCCAGCTAAAGTGTTGTCGTGAGGAATTTCATCGGGGGGATTGATGTCCTCGGGGTAGAATATAATGTTAATATTATTAACTTTTGGCAGCCCCGTGGATGTGTCAATCACAGTAGGGTCGGTCTGCCTTATTATTATTTGATATGTTTTATAAGAAGAGGCATTGGTAATCTTGGAGAAGAAGAAACGAATTTCCTCGTTCATTATTTGATACCCATCTCCAAGCGGACGGCGGATGCCGTCAAACTCCCACTTATTAACATATACTCTTATGGTAATGGGCTGTCCGTACTCGGAACTTTGTAGGTAGCCACGCACAATTCTGCCGTACTTGCCAAAAGAGTCGGCGACGATAGTACCCTCTGCATATATTTCGGAATCCGCATACTGCCATAGGATATTCAAGTCGGTTATCGGCTTGCCCACTTCGTCATCTACGGTCGCAGTCAACACATTTTGGGGCAACTCCGCCACCCTTGCCGAGAACGGGTCTTTATAGTGGAAGAAGGAATTGGGATTTTGGTTGTTGCCCGTAACTAGGTCTTGTATACCGTCTATCAACTCCCAATCGGTCATAACCTTATCCAAAACCGTGACATTCAAGTGCAGTATTTGGGTGGTAAGCCCGCTAAAGCTAAGCGGTGCGGTAAGTTTAAACACCTTGTCGGGAAGATGCTGCAACACTCTCCTATATGTGTCGTATTTTACCTCATAGTTTTCTGGCGTATTCCACGAGGCAATTTGGTGGGATATATTTGCGCCCTCTCTAAAGACAATGGTAAAGTATTCTTGGTTGCCTGCTATTGGCAAACTCTGCTTTCCGTAAGGGTCAATTGTATGGTGGTTCAAGGGTTGAGGGTCTGTTAAGAAATCGCTATCGAGAATAACACCAACAACCGTTTTGTCATAAAAACGCATAGTGTAGTTAAATACCTGCCCGTCCGGCATCATAATCCGCAAGGAGATAGCACTATGGTCTGGCATATCCGCACGGGAATGCCCATAGATATCATAATATACCCACTCAATCGGGTTGTACTGCCCGGCGGAGTTTAGCGCATAATATACGGTATCTGTTTTATCGTGGGTGTAGTTGGTATCAAAGATAAAGCGCAAGTTTTTGGGGAAATCAAATACACCCGCATACCCGTGATTTACATATGGGTCAAAGAACACAACCCCATTAGAGGATGCAAAACTTTTGCTAGCAACGCTAGTGTTGGTATAGCTAATGCCCGTGATAATTGCAGGCAGTACTCTAAGGCGGAGGCTGATTTCCTCACCGACAACCATAGC
>JBAZCO010000053.1:0-10673 GCA_041654915.1 Clostridia bacterium
CTATCGCCAAAGACCAAAGAAAGTGCAACACCGCCCTCGGCGTTCCCCATTTCTCTAAGATAAATATCCTTGATTTTCAGGTAAGTTTTTTCAAAAAAGTTTTGCCGCCCCACATTATCGAGTAGTATAATATTTGCCCGCACTCTGTAATTGACTTTATCGCCGTAATAGCTCATTGAGTAACCGCTAAAAAGTTGATAGTTAAAAGCTTCTGCCTCGCCGTAAACGGTAACCAAATTGCCTATTTCAAAGGGGTCATTGCAGTAGAGGACGGCATTGCGGGATATATTTTCCCCCGACATTGTAATATCGGTGAGGAGGTAAGAATATTCATAGCCATCTCTTGCCTTGTACTGTTCGGAGATGCGTCCGCTTACCACTTGATAGCGTGTGCCTTCCTTGACTTCGGTAAAAGAATAGGATATAAAAAATGCGAAAAGCCCCGCTAATAGCGTTGCTAAAAAGACAATAAATGCCCGTTTTTTAAAGAATATCAGCAATAAAAGCGTGATTGATATAATCGTAACGGAAAGGAAAAAGGTTAAGCTTTCTTGCAATAACGCTCCTCCCAAAAAAATCCCCGAAATAAAAGCGGTGGCAATAAATAGAATGGGTCTATGATTTATTGGTCTTTCTTCGGGCAGTGCGGTTACTCTGGTTCTCACTTTTGTCCTTTAGTTGAAGCTGTATATTATGCGGTTTATCAAATTGATTGCCATTAGGGAAATTCTAAGCTTGATTGCCCGCTCTTTCCATACTGTGTGTTGGGGAACGATATCGGCAAATGAGGTGAATTTAAGTTTTTCCTTTAGCTCCTCTAGGCTAAGCCCACAATCTTTGCAAATCATAACTTTATGCGTCGTCCCCGCCTCAATATCAAAAAAGTTTTTGCTAAAGGGGGCGTTTAGACCGTCCGCCCAAAGCATAACTCGCCGTGCGTAAGTGTCGCTGCTTATGCTAATTGCAAAGCCTTGGGGACTTTCCTCTACATCAAACGAAATCTCAGCTTTTTTCAGCCTCGCATCCCGCTCCTTAACTAGCAATGTGTTTGTTGTGGCGCTCACTTCGCCGTCCTTATCCACAAGCTCGGCAATAAAAGCCATATCCTTATAATCGGACTTTTTTATATATGCGTCAAGTGCAACCTGTGTTTCCTCTGCTGCGCTATAAGCAGGCACTAGGATTTCCTTTTCTCCATAAAAGACAATGCCCCCGTCAAAGTCGGCAAGTCGGTAGCGGAGCAGTCCGTGATAATCGGTTAGGGAATCATTTGCTACAAATACGGAGGCTTGCCCTTTTTTTATCACTACGGAAGGCTGTACGGGACGGAAAAACTCTTTGGCAAAATACTGCAATGCCTTGTGATTACCATTGTAGTCTATGCTAGACCAACTTGTGGCGGGCCAACAATCGTTGAACTGCCAATAAAGTGCGCCATTACAGCGCCCCATATTTCGCCGCCAAAACTCAACCCCCGCCGCTACGCTCTCCGCTTGCATAAGTTGACTTAAATATATCAAGTGGAAAAAATTATTGGGCATGCGGTAGTTTTTTATCATATAATATATGATTCGGTCGTTGCCAGACATGCATTTTTGGTGAGCTTTCATCACGGATGAGTGTAGATTTAAATCCTTTTCACTATTGACAAATCCCTTTATTGTATCCATATCGGGCAAGGATTCAAAGCCAAACTCGCTGCAAAAGCGGGTTTTACGCTTTAAATAATAGCTAGATGACTTCATTCCGTGCCAAGTCGCCCAAATATGGGTATCGCCAAACGCATCCGACTTTGTCACCCGTTGCACGCCCGAGGACGGGGAGCTTGCCCAATAGTCAATATCCGAATACCTCATAACCAAACTAGGGAGAGTTTTATGAAAGAAATATTTATTTTGTGCGTTAAGCTTGCGCCTATGCGCCCAAGCGGCGGACATCTGCTCAATTTCGTTGTTGCCGCAAAACAGTGCAAGGCAGGCACGGTTTCTCAAGCGCACGATTTGCTGTTTGGCTTCTTCGATTGCCGAGCGTAAAAAGTTTTTATCATAAAACGGATAGGGTGCACAGGCGAATTGGAAGTCGTGCCATACGAGAATACCGTATTTGTCGCACAAATCCAAAAATTCCTCCGAGGCATAATAGCCGCCGCCCCAAACACGCAACATATTAAAGTTTGAGCGTACAGCGCATTTAATCAATTTCTCTAACTTTTTTACGGGAGTGCGGAAGCAATCGGGAGGCACCCAATTAGCACCCTTTGCAAATATACGGCTGCCGTTGACAATAAAGCAAAAATCTTGCCCCTCATTGTCCGGCTCTGTTGATAGCTTTATTTCTCTAAATCCCACCTTTAAGCTCTTCTTTTCTATGGGTTGCCCATTCTCCCATATTTCGGCAGTCAGGGTATATAGAGGTTGTTCCTTGCGCTCTAGCATACCGTTAGCATACCAAAGCTCGGGAGACGGCACTAACATTGTCAACTTAAAATCAGTTACGCCTTTCTTTTCGGAAAAGGGAAGAGCATTGCCCTCGGCACAAGGTTCGCCAACAGGGCAATAAAGCACGCACCTTATATCCGTATCCGCTCCCGCTTGCAGGCAAGATACATTTACGGTTAGGTTGGCTGCATCCTTAATAAAGCCTTGGGTTGTGCTTATTGTCTGTATCTTCGCCCCCTTGCCATACAGCAGCCTAACCCCGCCTTCGATTCCCGAAGGTGGCAGTATGGGCGCCCAATCCCAACCAAAGTGGTATGCGGGCTTTCTTATCAAACTAAAGCCGTTTATGCCCGAGGCGTTGGGCGGCATTTTGGCAAGACGCTGTTTTTGCTTTACATACCGAACAGGGGAATGCAGATATACTTGTATTTCATTCTCCCCTTGTTTTAAATGTTCTTTAATGTCAAAGGTATAGCGTAAAAAGGCATTGCTGGTATAGCCAATATGTTTGCCGTTTAGGCAGACATCGGCAATAGTGTCTATGCTGTCAAATTCAAGGCTTACATATTCGGCATTTAGCATATCCTCTGCGGCGGAAAAGGTTTTTTGATAAATCCAATCTAACTCCGCTACCCAAAGGGAATTGGCGTCATTTTTTGCAAAAAACGGGTCATTCATCATACCGCTATCTATTAGGGCGGTGTAGTTGGAATTCGGAAGGTCAACCTTTCCTGAAAAAAGCTGGTTTTTTGATGAAAAACTCCATCCCTCAGATAGGTCTATATTGTGCTGCATTGCTGCTTTTCTCTCCCTACTTTATTTTGTATTAACTATACATTATTATAGCCAGTTTTGTCAACACAAGCACACAAAGCCAGTTATAATTAGCTCAAAACCCAAGTTATAATTGTATAAAAGCAACCGCCCCAATCAATTTTGGGGCGGCTACCTTGTTTTTGCTAGATTAATTTTTAATTTTTAGTAGCGCTTTTTGTTGAAACCGCCGCTTTGCTTTTGCTGTTTTCTTAGCCTTCTGCATTCGGGGCATCTTACAGGATCATTATCAAAACCTTTTTCCTTGTAGAACTCTTGTTCTCTCTCGGTGAAAAGGAATTCCTTGCCGCAATCTCTGCAATCAAGTTTTTTGTCTGCCATTGGTCGTTTACCTCCTCTATATTCTTCCGGAACTGAAATTTAATAAACGACCTTAAAATGACTGATTTTTCTTGCAAGCGAAGGGTATTTATAATTGCACGCTACGGTGGTTTTATGCAAACCTTTTATAGTATACGACTTAATTTACATAAAGTCAATCTTAAAAACAATAATGGTGCAAAATTTTTATGCTCTTGGCAGAGGAAGATAATTTAAAGAAAAATCATAAAGCGCCCCTACGCTTTCCGCAAGGGCGACTTCGTCACCCGCAAGGTCGTGTCCCGAATTTTTATACAGTACAAGGCGGGAGCGGTTGTCGCTGGCATTGTGTTTGCGAAGTTCGCCTAGCAATCTCACACCGTTGCTATAAGGAACAAGGGTATCTGCCATACCATATGCAAGCAGTGTGGGAGGGAAGTTTGTACTTATGTGGGTAATGGGTGAGGCATCTTTTATTGCATCGGGAAAATTGCCCTTAAGCGCATCCTCTGCGCTCATATTTTCCCCCGTTAGACGGGAGATAAGCTCAAGTTTTTCCTCAAGCTCCTCCTCGGCGGCATTATTATAATAGTCGGGGTCGGTAAAGTCGGTTGGCCCTACTTGACTAACTACAAAAGCAATGGGTATGGGGCTATTTTTATTTATCTTATAACTATAAAGCAAAGCAAGATGCCCACCCGCAGAATTGCCAAATAGGGCGGCTTTGTCTGTATTTAACATATAATCTTTGCCTATCTCTGTTAGTAGCGCAAACGCACTAGCCATATCGTCTAAAATATCTGTGTATATTACATCTGGCGCTACAAGACGGTAATTGATAACAACCGCCCCATAACCATACTCATTTAGTAGTTCGGTAAAAAAATAAAAATCCGACTTGTCGCCGCCCGTCCAGCTGCCGCCGTGTATCAGCATAAAAAAAGGTACTCTATTCCTCATTGCTCCCAAGCGCTCAGGCAAAAAGATATCTAGTTTTTGGCGCTCACCCTCCCCATAGGGGATATCATAAAACACCTTTTTTCCCTTATCCGGCGTTTCTTCTTTGGGGTCTGTCGGCTTTGGTGTGTCGATAGGGTCTGTGGGTAAGGGCTTAGAGGGAGCGGGCGGAGCGCTAGGCAAACAGCCTCCTGCAAGAGAAAGGACAATGATACAACATATAAATAAGCCTATTATACGAAAAATTTTACCCATTATTTATATATTATAACATCGCTTATGGTTGCCGTCAATATTCAATAAAGATGAATATGTAAAAATAAGCCAACATTTTATTGTAAAATGAGCTTTTTTAATATATAATATACATTGTATGAAAGCTAATTCTCTCAACATCAACAATCTAAGCGGCAAGGCCTTTTATATAGAGGGCGAGGATACCTATTGGGGTGACTATGCTGTGCGTTTTTTTGCCGCACTCGTACCCGAAGAAGAAAAAGCTTTCAACCTCAAGGTGATAGACCAGCTTTCATCTTTGGAGGACATATCCGACGCCACACAAACTTCTCCATTTTTTCAAAGCTCTAGTGTTGTGATAGTTAAGGATACCAAATATAAGGAAAAAGAATACGAAAAAGGCATTATTGAGAATATAATAAAATCGCTTGATGGCACATATCTTGTATTTGACAATGTGAGTTTTCTCACTGCAAGAAGCAAAAAACTTATGGAGAAAATCGATACTTCTTACTTGGATACATACGATATAAAAAAGCTTATCATTAAAGACTATAACATTGATGGCAGTGCGGCGGACAGGCTAATTGAATATGCGGGAAGGGATATGGCAAGAATTACCACCGAGGTAAAGAAACTTACCGCATACAAACAGGGTAAAAAAATCAGCAAAGAGGATGTGACGGAATTGGTGGCAAACACAGCCGAAAGTGCGATTTATCATTTTTCGGAGGCGCTTGCCTTGCAAAGAAAATCACAAGCGTTAGATATCCTTGACGGGTTTATTAAAAAAGGCACACCTTACTCCCACTTGCTTGCCGTGCTTATCTCGCAATATCGGCGGATGTTGCATTCGGCGCTTTCCCCCAAAAGCAATGCAGAGGTTGCCCAATATCTTGGAACAAAGCCTTTTGCAATACAAAAAGCGAGAGAAATAGCAAGAAAATATACCAAAGTGCAGCTAAAGAGTTGTTTAGATGCGCTCACTCAAGCGGAGCTTATGTTCAAAAGCGGCGCAGTTCCCGAAGATACAGCGTTCAAAATGGCGCTTTCAAAATTAATTATGATTTAAGGAGAATAGTCAGATGCAAAAGTCTTTAGAAATATTTGATAAACTCAAAAAAGTTCCTGCCTTTGTGTGGGTAATTCTCATTGGGCTATCCTATGTTTTTGCCAATTACTACGCTTTGCGTTGGAGCTACAATGAATTGCTTGTAGGAATGCGTGACGGCTTTGCCGCTAGCGGAGTGGATGCGGAAACGCTATATGAGGTGCTAGGGCAAGATTTTTTTGCAATGCTCGCTAGCCCGGGTGTAATTGTTTTTTACCTTGTTATGAGCGGGCTAATAGGTGTTATTATATTCGAGATAATTTTGCATCTTGTCTACCGTTCCTTATTTTTAAGGCGGTACACCCATTCCGACCCAAAGAGCTTTAAACAAACTGCCCGTGTAGTTTACATTGCCGCCAATGCAATTATTGGTCTGTATTCACTTTTGTTCTTTTTGGTTCCCGAAGTCTATGCTTTTGGTGTCGAATTTATCAATTTTGCGGTTTATACTGCGGCGCTTACATTTGGGTATTTAATTGTATCCCATACGGTGATTTATCCGCAGTTTGTAGCGGTTGCTTTCAAGCGGCTATATACTTTATATTTTGTAATTAACGGTATATTTGCTGTTCTTTCCTTCATAACTGTGGTTACGGGAGATAACATGCTACACATTATTTCCGGCGCTATTGATGTTGCAGTTATTGCAGCTTTAGCAATTGTTATTAATGCAACCGTATACAAAAAATTGCTAGAGAGGGAGAAAAACTACATTATTCCCACTCCTCCCCCAGAAGATGATGAAATTTACAAAGGTTTTGGATTCTAATTGGCGGCAAGCGGTAAAATACATTAGGAAATTATGGCAAGTTGTATTATAATATTTAAAAACAAAGGACAAAGGTAGTATGACTAGCGCCGCATATGTTTTGGAATGGAATAGCATCATTGACCTCGCAGCAGTGCTTGCGGTCTTTACTTCTATGTCCGTTTTTTTCTTTCGCAAAAAAAGCTTTAGGCTCTTACTACTCTATTCATTTATATTAATAATTTATGTCGCCTCTATAATCTTTGATGGGTTTGTGCCAATCCCCGTTGCTCGTGGTGTGATTGCATTATTTACTATGTTTATGGCGGTAGCGTTGTTGGTGGTCTACCAATCGGAGTTCAAGGTTTTGTTTTTCAATCTTTCCCGCCCCACCAAACACACCGATATATCGGACGGCTTGAGTGACGAAGATTTAAGGCTTGCCGTAGACGAAATCATTCGTGCATGCCAAACTATGTCTAAAACAAGGACGGGGGCGCTCATTGTTATTGCCCCCACCAGCGTGCCCGGGCATATTTTAGAAACAGGTACGGAGCTAGGAGCGTTGGTATCAGCGCCGCTCATCGAGAGTATTTTCAATACCCGTGCGCCCTTCCACGATGGCGCAACTATAATAAAAGGCAACCGTGTGTTAGCGGCAGGATGTTTTCTCCCCCTTTCCGCATCGCAGACAGTAGCCAAAAATCTAGGTACTCGCCACCGTGCGGGAATAGGTATCACAGAAGAAAGTGATATGCTCACAATCATAGTCAGCGAGGAGACAGGAATTATCTCCAGCGCCAAAAAGGGAGAGTTGCGCCGCTTTATCACTCCAGACAGGCTAAGAGACATTCTGCACGATACCTACCATATCACGCAGACTAAACGGATGCGCTCACTATAAAGCGCACCTAAGGATAAAGGAGTTAATATGCCCGCAGTTGCAATCCCTAAAGTTTTACTTCCCCAAAATATCGATATGTCAAAATGGGCGGTGGTTGCGTGCGACCAATTTTCTGCCGAGCCAGCTTATTGGAGTGAGCTTAAAAATTACATAGGTGATGCGCCAAGCGCACTAAACCTTATTTTTCCCGAAGTTTTTCTCAATGGCGACCCCTCTATGCGGATAAATAATATACATTCCGAGATGAATAAATATGTAGCCCAAGAACTTTTTACCGAAGTTGAAGGGATAATTTTGGTAGAACGAGAGGTAGGGGACGAGGTAAGAGTAGGGCTAATGGTAAACATAGACCTAGATGCCTACGATTGGCGGCGGGTCAATGTGCCTGTGCGTGCCACCGAGGATACAATAATAGACAGGCTGCCTGTGCGTGTAGATATTAGGCGGGGAGCGCAAGTAGAACTTCCCCACACCTTAATATTAATGGACGATTGCGAGCGGAGCATTATTGAGCCTATATATAATAGGCGTGACTCACTTAAAAAACTATATGATTTCTCGCTAAATATGGGAGGCGGCAGAGTAAGAGGGTATTTGGTAGACAATCCCCAAGCAGTAATCGCAAAGATAGATGCGCTTGGTGACCCTGACTTGCAAATAGAGCGCTACGGCTGTAATACGGGTATAAATCTTGCCGTGGGTGACGGCAACCATTCAATAGCATCAGCAAAGGCTTATTGGGAGGAGGTCAAGCCCACCCTTTCGGACAAAGAGCAAGAAACCCACCCCGCAAGGTATTCTCTTGCCGAAATTGTCAACCTATACGGCGGAGGAATGGCATTTGAGCCAATACATAGGGCGGTATTTGGCGCAGACGAGGAGTTTATTCGCACCCTTGAGGCGCACCTTAAAGACGAGGGCGGCACTCTCACGGTAATCACCCAAGAGGGTGAGCGTACTATTTCTGCACCCCGCACGGCAAGTACGGCAATCAAGGCAGTGCAAGAGTGCTTGGAGGCAGAACTTGCAAAAAATAAGTCACTCAAAGCCGACTATATCCACAATCAAGGGCGGCTAAGCGAGGTAATAGGAAGAAAGGGCGGCGTGGGTATTGTTATGCCTGCTTTCCCCGCAGAGGAGTTGTTTGGATATGTCGTCAATATTGGCAACCTTCCCAAAAAAGCATTTTCCATAGGCGAACCTGAACATAAAAGATATTATTTGGAAACAAGGCGTATAAAATAATATTATATAATCTAACCAATCGGAGAGTATACAAGTTTATGAAAGTATGTAAATTCGGCGGAACTTCAATGGCAACCGCTGCATCCATTAGACAAGTGCAGGACATAATACAAAGCGACCCTTCAAGAAAGTTTGTCGTAGTTTCTGCCCCGGGCAAGCGCTTTAAAGGTGATGCAAAAATCACCGACCTATTGTATGCGGCATTTAATGAAAAGAAAAGTTTAGGCACGGCAAAAAATGCTCTTTCCGAAATAAAGAGCCGCTTTGATGCCCTAATAAAAGACTTGGGGCTAGACTTAGATATCTCCCCTTACATAGAGGATATAGAAACAAACCTTGCCCTTTCGCCCGACTTTGCCGCTTCACGAGGCGAGTATCTTGCAGGTATAGTTGTGGCAGAAGTATTGGGCTTTAAATTTGTTGATGCGGGTGAAATTATCAAGTTTAAACACGACGGCGGATTTGATGCAGAAAGCACCAATGACCTAGTCGCCGAACTAAAGTCGATAACCACGGGTGTGGTTATCCCCGGCTTTTACGGCAGACTACCCGATAAGAGCATAAAAACATTTTCTCGGGGCGGCTCAGATATCACTGGCGCAATTATTGCACGGGGTATTGATGCGGAAATATACGAAAATTGGACAGATGTAAACGGGTTTATGGTAACTGACCCAACTGTGATAGAAAATCCCAAACAAATAACTGCTCTAACATACGAGGAGCTTAGGGAGCTTTCCTATATGGGTGCAAGCGTCTTGCATCCCGACAGTATATTCCCCTTGAAAGGTAAAGGGATATCAATAAATATAAGAAACACATTTGCCCCCGAACATCCTGGCACTCTCATTCTAAAAGATGCGTCCGACTTTGACCGCCCAATAATCACGGGCATTGCCGGCAAAACGGGCAATACCACAATCACCCTAAAAAAATCAATGATGAACACCGAACTTGGGTTTGGGCGGCGGGTGCTATCTGTGCTTGAGCGCAACGGGCTTTCATTTGAGCATATCCCAACGGGCATAGATACAATGAGCGTGGTGTTGGACAACAGCCTAAACGAACAACTCGAAAAAAAGATTGTGGATGAAATAAGAGGAAAAGTCAACCCGGACACAATCGAAGTGATACATAACCTAGCCCTAATTGCCATAGTCGGACACGGTATGGCAAATACGATGGGAATAGCGGCAAAAATATTCACAGCCCTATTCCACGCAGGCGTAAATATTCGTATGATAGACCAAGGCTCGTCCGAAATGAATATAATAGTCGGCGTAGAGGAGCATGACTACAAAAAGTCAATCACTGCAATATATCACACCTTCTTTAAAGAGTAAAAATACGGGGCGCAATTTTAATATATAGCAGTAGTCCTTTTAACAACTACCGTTACCAAAAGCGTTAAGTTTTTTAAGAATACTTGCGCTTTTTGCGCCCCGTATTTTTACTTCACGCAATTTCCATATCTTTTGTGCGCTTTTCCCAAAAGCCCCCGCCACTCGTGTACCGCCTGTACACTTCGGCGGTACGCTTTTAGCAAAATCATCCCAAAATCCAAAGCAAATTGCTACTGCCGTACTTTACCCAATTAAAACGGGGTTTAAGGGCGCAATTTTAATATATAGCGGTAGTCCTTCTAACAACTACGATGGTACGCTTTCCCTATCTAACTAAAACGGGGTTTTAGGACGCAATTTAATATAAGAATGATATTCATCTAAACTATCGCAATACAAGTTGCATAAATCATTAATACTTTTTTGGGCAAGATGATAGTTGTCGCATTTTTATATAGATTACAATAGGGCAAGTAAAGAACAAGCATAATTACTCATCACCCATATATAAGAATATAACGACCACCGCTTGTAGTATACAAGACATTCCCATATT
>JBAZCO010000054.1:0-10625 GCA_041654915.1 Clostridia bacterium
GCTTTTGATAAGGCGGATAAATACCGCCTACCCGTTATGATACTCGGCGATGGTATGCTTGGGCAAATTATGGAGGCGGTGGAGCTGCCTCCTATGAAAGACCCCTCAACCTTCCCCAAAAAGGATTGGGCGGCGGACGGCACGGGCATAGGAGAAAAAAGGCGGGAGATAAACTCACTTTATATAGACCCCGACACGCTAGAGGCACTAAATCACAGGTTGTTTGACACCTATGCAGAGCTTGAAAGAAATGAAACTGCTTACGAAGAATATATGACTAGCGATGCTGAAGTTGTGCTTGTTGCCTATGGTACGGTTGCACGCATAATGAAGAGCGCAGTACAAATGCTTAGGGAAAAAGGTGTAAAAGTAGGGCTATTGCGTCCAATCACCCTATTCCCTTTCCCCACCAAACCGCTTGTGCGGCTAGCCGAAAAGGATAATGTAAAGAGTTTTCTCACGGTTGAACTAAGTATGGGGCAAATGGTTGAAGATGTAAGGCTTGCCGTAAACGGCAGAAAACCCGTAGAATTTTATGGCAGAACAGGCGGGAATGTAATGGTTCCCGAAGATGTGGTCAAGTTAGTTTTGGAAAAGGAGGGCAAATAATATGGCGGTAGTATTTAAGAAATCTCCTCTGTTAACCGATGTTCCGTTTAGCTATTGCCCGGGTTGCACTCATGGCATAGCAAACAGACTGATTGCAGAGTGCCTTGACGAAATGGGCGAGATGGGCAATATCATTGGTGTTGCGCCTGTGGGCTGCTCGGTATTTGCTTACAAGTTTTTCAATTGTGATATGCAACAAGCGGCGCACGGCAGAGCGCCCGCCGTTGCAACAGGCATAAAAAGATGCAATCCCGACAAAATGGTGTTTTCCTATCAAGGTGACGGCGACTTGGCAAGTATAGGCACGGCAGAAATTGTGCATGCGGCGGCAAGAGGGGAAAATTTTACCGTAATCTTTATAAACAATGCGATATACGGTATGACGGGCGGACAAATGGCGCCCACCACACTGATTGGGCAGAAGTCCACAACATCGCAAGCAGGGCGTTTAGCAACAATTAACGGCAATCCAATACGGGTGTCGGAAATGCTTGCTACTTTGGACGGACCTGCATATATTGCACGGGTTGCGCTAACCGACCCTGCCAATGTCAACAAGGCAAAGCGAGCGTTGAGAAAGGCTTTTGAATACCAAAGTGAGGGCAAAGGCTTTACTCTTATAGAAATGCTTTCCACTTGCCCTACTAATTGGGGAATGACTCCTATTAAGGCGGCGGAATATGTTAAGTCGGAAATGACAAAAATTTTCCCCTTGGGCGTATTCAAAGACATAGGGGAGGACAAATAAATGGACGAAAAAATTATTATTGCCGGCTTTGGCGGGCAAGGAGTGCTAAGTTTGGGGCTGTTTATTGCGCAGGCGGCGATTGCGGCGGGCAAAGAGACGACTTGGCTACCTAGCTACGGTCCAGAAATGCGGGGTGGAACAAGTAATTGTAGCGTTGTCGTATCGGATAGCCGTGTGGCAAGTCCGCTGATACCTTTTCCCGACTACCTGATTGCAATGAACAAACCCAGCCTTTACAAGTTTGTAGATAAGGTAAGACCCAATGGTGTGGTCATAGTAAATAGTTCGCTGATTCCCGACAAGGTGGAACGCACCGATATAACAACTATATATGTAGATGCGGGTGTTCTTGCCGCCGAGGCGGGCAATGCAAAAACTGCAAATATTGTTGTTTTGGGAGCGTTTCTCAAGCAGAGCGGGCTTTTTTCACTTGATTTAGCCGCCCAAGTAATAAAAGAAAAGTTTAGCAAAAAACCTTATGTTATAGAGGCAAACCTAAAAGCGTTGGAATTAGGGTATAATTTGTAACCTATAAAAGAACCCTTTAGCATCATATCTTTTTTAAGATTAGTCAAAATTAAAAGGCAAGCGGTTTCTTTTTTATAAAAACCTAACAAGGAAAGGGAATTTATGCAAAGACAAGCGGGTGTATTACTTCCTATTTCCGCTTTACGGGGCGGTTGGGGCATAGGCGACTTTGGCAAAGGTGCGGATACCTTTATCCAATTGATATCGGATATGGGTTTTTCCGTTTGGCAAGTGCTGCCAATCACACTTATAGGCGAGGGCAACTCGCCTTATAGCGGAGAAAGCTCCTATGCCGGCAACTATGCGCTAATAGATATTGAGGCGCTGCACGAGCGGCTGCTTAGCCGCAAGGAAAAAGAGGAGAGCTTGTACCAAGGCTCACCTTACAAAGTTGACTATGATTTTGCGCTTGCAACAAAAAAACGCTTGTTAAAGCTTGCCTTTTCCCGAATTAATAGTGACGACAGAGTAAAAATAAATGCGTTTTTAAAGAAAAATATGAAGTGGCTATCCTCTTACGCAACCTATATGGCAATAAAAGAGGAGAGCGGTACGGGCTTTTTAAATTGGAGCGAGGGCTTAAAACAGCGTGATACACAAGCGCTCAAAGCCGCCCAAAGCCGATTGTCTAGTGAGATTGCTTATTATTATTTTGAGCAAACAATTTTTTATCAACAATGGGAAAACTTAAAAAATCGAGCGGCGGTTGCAGGTGTTAAGATATTTGGCGACCTGCCCGTATATGTTGCGCTAGAAAGCGTGGAAGTATGGGCAGAGCCCGAAGTTTTTGCGCTGGACACTAATTTTACACCAAAGAAGGTTGCAGGCGTGCCGCCCGATTATTTTGCAGAGGACGGGCAGCTTTGGGGCAACCCAATTTACAACTACAAAAGAATGAAAGAGGACGGTTATTCGTGGTGGACGGATAGGCTGCTGCATAATTTAAAGCTCTACGACATACTGCGCATAGACCACTTTAGAGGGCTAAGCGAGTATTGGGCAGTACCTGCGGGTGCAAAGACCGCCAAGTTGGGCAAGTGGGAAAAAGCGCCGGGAATGGCTATTTGGAAGGCACTTAACAAACTCACAGATAACCCGCCCATAGTTGCCGAGGACCTTGGCAGTATAGATGAAAAAGTGGTAAGGCTGCTAGAAAAAACGGGTTTTCCCGGTATGCGGGTGTTGCAATTTGGCTTTGACGGCAATAGGGCAAACCCACATCTCCCCTACAATTATCCTATCAATAGCGTTGCCTATACCGCAACTCACGACAACAACACAACACTAGGATGGCTGTATGAATTGGACAGCGCAACACGGGAGGGAGTGCTAAACTTTTTAGATGTTAAAGGCGATTGGGGGCAGGGCGGCGGCTTAGCGCCTGCGGTAATAGCGGCAATAAAAGCGGTGATGCAAAGCTCTGCAAAGCTTGCAATAATACCTTTTCAGGACTTGTGCGGCTATGGCGCTGATGCGAGAATAAATATTCCCGGGGTTGCAAAAGGCAATTGGGAATATCGCATTACCCAAACGGCAATAGACGAAATTGCTATACCTACCATTCTTTCCATAAACCGCAAGTACGGGAGAACAATGCGATAAAATGCTTGTTACGGTATCTTTTGACAAAAATATGGTTGCCCAAACCATTGAAAAGGCGGTCTTTAATTTTTGCCGCATAGAGGGCATTCCCTTTGCTGCTCCACAAATAGAACGGGAGAGAGGCAAGCCTATTGTCACCAACTTGCCCATACATATCAGTCTTACCCACTCACGCCAAACGGTGGCAGTTGCGGTTTCTTTCAACCCCGTTGGGATAGATATTGAATACAAAAAAAGCCTTGATTACAAGGCAATTGCAAATAGATTTTTTGAAATTGTTCCCCAAAGTGAGGATGGTTTTTTTGCGCTTTGGACGGCAAAAGAGGCATATGCCAAAGCGCTAAACATACCATTGGTATCCGCATTAAAAAACACCGATTACAGCCGCATTAGCGCACTTAACATACTAAAAGACTATGCACTAAGCGTTTGGGGCGATAAGGATATTTACATAGTCATATAATTTTTAAATTAGTTAACGGCGGTGGCGGCTATTAATTATCACCAGCGGTTTTTTGCAAACTCCACAAAGGCAAACATATCTTTTACTTGTATAATTGTGCTGTCATCTAATATGACTGTGCCGCTCCAATATCCAAACACTTGGTGGCAACGGTTGTGTGCTACCAATAAGTTAAGGTTGGTGTAGTTGTCGTATATAGGGGTAAACACCATTTCAAAACGGTCGTCTGTGGATGTAAACACCATTTTGTCGTTGTAGCCGCCCATCTTTTTATAGGCGATATCTGCTAGTTTGTGCGCTTTGCCATTGTAAAAGAGGGTATTCTCTGTGGCAAAGTGAGTGTCGCCAAACTCACCTATATTAAAGCCTAAGCGGTTGCCGTCCATATCGGTGCTTCCGCAGCCCCACCACCAAGAATGGATGTAGGGCAGCACTCCCCGCCCCCAATCGATAAGCCCAAATGCTTTGGGCGGGGTAAAGGTATGGGTTTTGCCGCCCATAACTATTGTTCCCTCTGCCCGCCAACAGTTTTGCTTGTAGTTGTGGTAGAAGTGCTTTTTGTTCTTGAAAGGGGTGACAACGAGTATGCCCTCATCGGTTTTGGGATAAGTTAGTTTGAGGTCTATTGAACAATCGCCGTGCTTGGTACTTTTTGCCCTAAAAGTGATATTCCGCTCCCCCTCTCCCGAGTGCGTAATGTCAAGTTTGAAGTTTTTTGTGTGTTTAAAAAGATGGTAGGGGGTGTCGGCTTTTGGGGGGAGGTTAAGACTGCCAAAGGGGAAAATTAACGGGAGAGTTACCTCGTAGCGCTCGTTATTGTAGCCAAATAGGCAAACATTAATTGCTCCCGCATAGGACACATGTCCGTAGGTTACTTGCAGAGTATAGCTTTCGTCAGATATTTGATAAAAATCCCATTCTTTCAAGCGAAATTGGCAAGCTTTTTCCCTATTTGTATGAATAATGGGGGTAAATGCGCATCCAAATTCTATGGGGTAGCCATTGCTGTCTAGCAGCTCTTGTTGCTTAGTCAAAAAACAATTCCTCATTAATCTCACCTGTCTACTGTTATTTTCACCTAATTTTACCATTCTCCTTGTAATTAGTCAATACCTTAAAAACTCTTTGGTTTCATCTTGACTAAGTTCACCTTATTATATTATAATAAGACAAATGCAAATAAGGGTTTAGTATGAAAAATAAATTATTTATTATTATTGTTTGCTTTGCAGTGGTGATTCCGATTGTGTTCGCCGCTCTTAGCCTAACCTTATTAAAAAGCTCTTCTACCCCCCCACCGTCCGTAGAAAAACCGCTTAGCCTAAGCGATATTTATCTGCCCGATAGCTTAAGAGATGACGGTTTGGGTATTTTCTTTATCAAGGAGGAGTCCGATGGGGAAATGGGCTATTATAAATCTACTTCGGCAGAGGCGAGGGAGATATTTGACCCAACAAAACCGCTAATTATTTTCTGCCATGGTATGGGTTTGAACTCGGGCAGAACAGGTAACGAAGGTTTTATGCGGGTAGACGGTTGGCTAAAAGGCGGATATAATGCCGCTGTTTTCAATTGGAGTCAATTTTCCGATGCGCAATTCCCGTGGGATTTGGAGGAAAAAATGTGGGGAGTTAACGGCAGGTTTGGCATGCAATGGATGCCCCCTAGCGGTATAGCAGAAAAAGAAGATATTCCCGATGTTCCCCTTGCCAAAATCTTTGCCGCATTTTATCTTGATTTTATGGCAGATTACTCACACTATTCGGGGAGAGAAATTTGGATAGCGGGGCATTCTATGGGCGGGGCTATGGCGCTGTCGTCCGTGTCGTATCTTGTTACCAAAGAGGCGGAGGGTGTTATTCCCGCCTCACTGCTTCCTGATAGAGTAACGCTGTTTGACCCATACTTTTCCTTTTTTGTAAATGATGTTTATATAGATTGGTTGGATAGGACAATGGGCGCTCCGCTCCTAGATGAGAGCGGCGAGGTAATTAGAGAAAACACAACCAACGCAGAGTTTGTTGCCGAGGTTGCCAAGAGCTTAACCGCACGGGGAATCGCCCTTGAAATAGTGCCTACTGTTACAGGTGTAGTGCCGGCGGTGGCTTATCATATGGAACGGGGTACAGCGGGGTTAGACGCCCTCTATGCCGAGGCGCAAACTTTCCAATTTCGTACCGATTGGGTAAAAGACCCTGTGCTAACAAATTTTGCAGAGTCACACAACGGCGGACGCTTTTGGTATTCGGAGTCATTTACGGAGGATTATATTTTCGACAGCGCAATGGAAAACAGCGAGGAATACACGGTATCGGGCAAAATGCCGCTATCTGTAATAATGGCTCGCCGTGGCATAATATACGAAATGGAGAAAAACTTTACCCCCGAGGGCGCAGACGATATTATTTACAGCACCAACATAGATGCACCTTATGTGGCAGGCTTTGCCTTTTTGGATACCAACGAAAACGGGGCATATGATGAGCGTATACAATCCCGCTTGTCGGGTGTGAGGGTGGAGCTTTACCTTAAATCGGGCGCTGAAAACAGACTTTTGGGTACTGCAACTACCGATATCACGGGTTTTTACAAAATAGAAGTACCCGCACTCTACGCTAACGGCTTTGATGAGCTTTTTGTAAAAATAAGCATTCCGCCCTTAACAAGCATAACCCGTCGTGCAGATAAAATTCTGCTTTTAAACAACGATATCAACCCCGATTCGGGTGCATCTGATTTATTTATAATGCCGCACCGAAAATCGCTTATAATAATTAATACAGGGTTTAAGAGAGGTTAACATACGAATGAAACGCAAAGCAATTATTTCTGCGGTCTTGATAGTCGCAATTCTGTCGGCAGTGGTGTCGACATTGGTTTTTTTCCTAAAGAAACCCAAGGACGATATTGTTCCTGACATATTTCAAATTGAAAATTACCAAACTCCCGCCAATCTGCCCGATTATGCGCTCAAATTGCAGTGGGTAAACAGCAAGGGCGAGCCAACTACTTTTAACCCCAACAGGGGAGTTATGATATTATTTGACGGCGTATCATACTACGACCAAAAAGAAAGTTTGAAACTGGATGAGGAAATATATTATTATAGCGGCGTGACAACAACCGATGGGGCATTGGGACTAAACTCTGCCAATATAGACACAGAGCTTGCCTTTTATTGGCAAAGAATGGGCTTTAATGTGGGCATTTTCCATTATGAAAACTTTGCCGATGACACCGCCCAAAACCTAAACAAAAAGCTTTATAATAAATCCGCAATGACTTACAAAGACAAGGACGGCAATGCCGTAACCCAAAACCTGCCCGAATACACTCTTACGCAAGCTTTTGTTATGGAGTGGCTAAAACTTATGCAAGTATCACCTATTGGCGCTCCGCAAGGCTCTACACCGCCATATCACAACATAGAGGTAAGGTTTGTGGGCAACGGCTCTGGCGCAAATCTAGCGGTTGCGGCGGCAGACTACCTATATGATTTGTATTACCGAGGTCATATTAGCGGCAGTTTTGTTCCCGCACGCATTAGCTTGTTAAATCCGCATTTAGATAACACAGAGATAAACATCCCCGTACAATACAAAAACGGTACGGTTGCAAAGTCCGTGCTTGATTACAACGCAACCCTCATACAAAAGCTTGCAGATAACGGCGCAGTATTCGAGATGATAGAAAGCGACAGGGAGTTTTTCTTGTCATATCAGCATCCTTACACAGGCTTGGTAGAAGTGTTGGACGATACCGAAAACGGTGCAAATACCGAAAGTGAAAGCGAGGAAACAGAGGAGCAAGAAAAAATTATCAATTATACTCTTGGGGATACGGGTGACGCCGAGCTTTACAAAAAGATACAAAAGCAAACCGCTTATCTTGAGTTTCAAGAGGAATATTCTAATTACTATACCGAGGAGTACAAGGCGCTTGACAGGGCGGTTAGAGACTGGTACTTGTACAGCATAAACGGTTCGGACGACAGCGCAATGAGTAACCAAACAACCAACGGCTACAACGGCACATATCCTATGATGGACAGCCGCAACAGCGATGGCTATTATGGCTCATATGTGCGCTATTCGGTATCCGCTTGGACGCCAACCTCATATATTCGTGCGCTAAGAGGAGTGAATTTTAAGATGCTCCGTTATATCTGGTCACAGGCTGACGGCAAGAGTATGCCAAACCCCTACATCCTCCCTAAGTTTTTGGCGGAAAACTATCAGAGTTCGGATTTAACCCAAGTTTCCGTAGCTGGCTATGTCTATTGGAGAAAATACGATACCGTTTATGTAAACTACGGCTTGGATGCAAGACTTGAGGGCATCACCGTAAGGGTGACGGTGGAGTTAGACTCATCGGGCAACCAAACGGTTGTGCTGGAGGGCAAGACAGATAAGGGCGGGTTTTACAATATTGCGCTAAGACCCGAACATTTTGAAAAAACATTGAGAATAGAAGTTGTGCTACCTAGCAGATACTATGATTATAGCGGTATGCTCACTTCCCCTTCGGAGTATCACAAACTTTCGCTTTCCTCATTGGGCGGAAGTAGCAACACTGGGTCTACCGTTTCAAGGACGCTAGGACATTGTATCATTCGCAATGCAGGATTGATTAAGAAAGAGGGATAGCGCCCTAAAAGTTATTCGCAAACCTTACTAAGGAGGGGCAAGCTTAAAGATATGGATGCTTTTATTAACCAAATGGTAACAACGCTGCAAGAGTTTTTTGCAGGCAATGCCTATCTTACCGTATTTGTTGTTTCATTACTGCCGATGATAGAGGTTACCGGCTCTATCCCCATAGCGATAGAACTTGGCATACATCCTGTGACAGCATACTTTTTTACTTCAATTAGCTCTGTGCTAATATGTCCGGTGATTATTCTTTGCTTAAAACCCGTGCTAAACGCATTCAAAAAGACCAAGTTTTTCAAAAAAATCGCACTTATTCTTGAGGAGAATTTTAAAAGCCGTGCGGCGGACCTTGAAAAAAAAGCAGAGGAGCGAGGGGCGGAACAAAAGTTATTTGAAAAAAAAGCGAGCCAAAAGGCAAGCGACCAACAGGTATCATACGAAAATGAAAGCGGAGAAGAGGGTGAACACCAACCGCTTGGAGAGGCGCAAGATATTGGGCAAGGTATTGTATTAAGCGAGAAAAAACGAATTTTTTACAAGTCTTTGGGGCTATTTTTGTTTGTTGTTCTGCCCTTTCCTATGACGGGGCTTTGGACAGGCTCTGCAATAGCCGCCTTTATAGACCTCAAGTTTAGGTATAGTCTGCCGTCTATTATTCTTGGCAACTTTGTGGGTGCGATAGTTATTTTGGGCGCAACCCTACTTCTTGGTGAAAGAAGTTATATTATGCTGCTTGCTTTGGGACTGTTTATCGTGTTTGCAATAGCCAGCGCATTTGTTACCGTGTTGCTCAAAAACCGCAAGGCAAAAAAACTATCCGATGTATCCGCCTCATCAAAAGATGCAGATAAAGTAACGCAAGACGAGGATAAAATAGATTAACAGCGTAAAGCACGGTATAATTTTCCTATTGCAAAATTTGACTAATGTGCTATACTATAAGTACTAGGATACACGAAGACCGAAAAGGTTTTTTAACCCCAAATTTAAAAATTGGGCTTACGATGTTCCATTAGTACTATGTTACGCCCCCGACATACCGCTAGGGGACAACAGACGACTAAGATAGTTCGCCCACCTGCTACGGCGGGTTGATAAAATTTCGGGCTACGGTATCACCGGTAAAGGGGCTAATGTTTAGCCCCTTCTAAAAATAGCAATAATTAATTATAATAACAACACCAAATCTAGCGTAACAGCAACCAAGGGAAAGAGATATGAAACACGGATATATTAAGGTGGCGGCGGCTACGCCGCAAATAAGAGTTGCCGACTGCGCCTATAACGCACAGGCAATAATTGCCGATATCAATAGGGCAGAAACGCTTAAAGTCAAAGTTTTAGTGTTTCCCGAGTTATCTATCACGGGTTATACGGCGGGGGATTTATTCTATCAAGAGGCGTTGCAAAATGCCGCTCTTGTTGCCCTAAAAGAGATACAAAAAGCAACCGAAAAAAAGAAAATGCTAGTTTTTGTTGGTTTGCCTTTGCTCTTTAAGGGACGCATTTTTAATACTGCCGCCGCACTTTGTGACGGCAAAATTTTGGGTATTGTACCCAAGACATACCTCCCCAATTATAATGAATTTTATGAAAAGCGGCACTTTGCAGGAGCTGGATGCGAAACGCTTACGATATCGGTAAATGGTGAAGAATGCGCCTTTGGCACAGACTTGCTTTTTGCCGCAAGCGACAACCCCAAACTATTAGTCGCCGCAGAGATTTGCGAAGATTTATGGGTAACCTCCCCGCCTTCGGTTAGGCATTGCGAGGCGGGCGCAACTATAATAGTTAACCTATCGGCAAGCAATGAACTTGTTGGCAAGGCTAGCTATCGCAAGCGCCTAGTTGAAGGGCAATCTGCCCGCCTTGTATGCGGATATGTTTATGCAAGTGCGGGTAGCGGTGAGTCAAGTACCGACCTAGTGTTTGGGGGGCATAATATTGTTGCGGAAAACGGCACAATTCTTGCCCAAACTTCACTATTTGAAAACGGTCTTGCCGTCAGCGAGATAGACCTTGC
>JBAZCO010000055.1:0-10483 GCA_041654915.1 Clostridia bacterium
CAGAGCCGAAACACCCTCAGACGGGTAAAAAACGATAACTTCTGTGTCTTTTACCCCTGCAAAGCTCTCTATTGCCGCCTTGCCCGTGTCGCCGCTGGTGGCAACAAGGATAAGTGTCTTTTTGCCCTCGCCCGCTTTTTCCTCTGCGCCCCGCACAAGATAGGGCAGTACAGACAGCGCCATATCCTTGAATGCCAAAGTGCGTCCGTTGGTCAGTTCTAAAATATATGTTTCGTCATCAACCTTTAGCACGCCCGCAGGGTCGCCGTCAAACGATGAATACGCTTTTTTTGTGTATTCTTGCAACTCCTCTTTGGTGAAGTCGGTAAGAAATTTTGACAGCACTTCTGCCGCCCGCTCGTGGTAGTCCATTTGGGCAAGGGCTAAGATATCGTCTTTGCCAATAATAGGAAACGACGACGGCACATACAAGCCGCCGTCAGGCGCAATCCCTTTTAAAATAGCGTCGCCAGAGCTAACAGCCTCTCTGCCACGGGTACTTATATAGTTCACTCTTAAATTATTCCTTTATATATGATTTAATAAACGCCGGCAAGGTATCGTAGTCGGAAGACACGGTGAGAAAAAAAGTCATCTCGGTTTTTTGAGATATTGTTTCTAGCCGTTTAAAGAAGTTTTGCATTTGGTGCAGTTCTTTACCTATCATACGGGCAGCGCCGTCTATATACATAAATCTTATGTCGTAATTAGCTTCCATCATACCTTGCAAGAACCCTATCAGCCCGTCTTCGGAGCGGATATTGCTCTCTTTGGTATTTGTGAATCGGATTTGGTATTTGATGTCGTGAATGTAGCGGGAAGTATCCGTTATAAATACTATGTCACCCAAATGGTCGGTTACTCCCTTGTTGGCTAGCTCAATAATCGTTTTTGTCTTGCCCGAACCCTTTGCTCCGTAAATAATATTAATCATTGAAACCTCATTTTATTTGATAGATATATTGTATCATCTTTCAAGAATATTTCAAGGGGTAATTTTAGATTTATTCCCTATTCGCTGTAAGCAGCTGAGTATTAACATATCTTTTACCTTACTTTAGGTAATGGTTGTAATATTTGTATCTTAATTAACAGCTTACACCCAAAATAAACTTTTTGTAGCGCTTGGAGTCGATTGAGCGAATAATATCCGCCATTTCGTCATCTCCGATAGAAGTGGTGCGAAGGTTTTCGTACTCTTTATCTATTCTCTCCTTAACCTTGGCTACTAATTCATCTTTTTTGTCTATTTTATGCTCATCCGCTAGCTTGAAGTAAGAATTTATCCAAAATGCTATCCCCGCTGTGCCGCTGTGACTGTCTATTGCAACAAGCGGAGGGCGGTTGAGAATTTTGGCTGTGTCAAAAATATTATATATTTCTTGGTCTTTTAGCAGCCCGTCTGCGTGTATGCCCGCCCTTGTGAGGTTAAAGTTTCTGCCTACAAACGGTGTTCTTGGCGGAATAAAAAAGTCTATTTCCCTTTCAAAATACTCGGCAATTTCGGTTATCACCGACAAATCCATACCGTCCGTTGTACCTCTCAGTGACGCATATTCTATTGCCATAGCCTCTAGCGGACAGTTCCCCGTTCTCTCGCCTATGCCAAGCAGAGAGCAGTTTACCGCCGATGCGCCGTACAGCCAAGCGGTGGTCGCATTGGCTACAACTTTATAAAAATCGTTATGCCCGTGCCACTCCAAAAGCTCGCTGGGGAAGTCTGCAAAGTGATGCAGTCCATACACTATCCCCTGCACACTGCGTGGCATTGCCGCCCCGGGGAAGGATACACCGTACCCCAAAGTATCGCAACAGCGTATCTTGATTGGAATGCCGCTTTCGTCCATCAACTCTTTAAGTTTTGCGGCAAAAGGCACTACAAACCCATAGTAGTCGGCACGGGTGATATCCTCAAAATGACAGCGTGGCTTTACCCCAACGGCAAGCGCATCTTTAACAATACCCAAATACTTATCCAGCGCTTGCTTTCTGGTAAGGTTCATTTTTTTAAATATATGATAGTCCGAACAGCTAACAAGAATTCCCGTTTCCTTCAAGCCCATTTCTTTCACTAGCTGGAAGTCTTGCTTGTTAGCCCTTATCCAGCTTGTCACTTCGGGAAATTCTAACCCCAATTCTTGGCACTTTCTTACCGCCTCTTTGTCCTTTTCCGAATAGATAAAAAACTCGCTTTGGCGAATAATACCTTTCTTGCCGCCAAGCCTAGACATAAGTTTAAAAAGGTCGGTTATCTGCTTTACCGTAAACGGAGATTGCGACTGCTGACCGTCACGAAAAGTTGTGTCGGTTATCCATATTTCCTCTGGGCAGTGCATAGGTACATTCATAAAGTTAAATACCACTTTGGGTATCTCACCGTACTCAAACAGTTCCCTATACAGCTGCGGTTTGTCCACATCTTGCAAAGTGTGGGTATAGTTATGTACCTCTATAAGGTTGCGTGACTCGTTGTAAAAAAGTTTGTCTTTCATAGCAGTTTATCCATCTAGTTTTTGTAGTTTGGCTGTCTTGTCGGCAAGCGCTAGCGCCTCTATCATTTCAAATATATTGCCGTCTAAAAAGTCGTCAATTGCATAAAGTGTCATTCCAATGCGGTGGTCACTCACCCTCCCTTGCGGAAAATTGTATGTGCGTATCCGTTCGGAGCGGTCGCCCGTACCAACCTGTGTCTTTCTGTTTTCGGCATACTCCTTGTCCTTTTGGCTTTGGTAGTGGTCGTAGAGTTTTGCCTTTAGCAGTTTCATTGCCTTGTCACGGTTTTTTATTTGTGAGCGCTCCTCTTGGCACGCCACCACTATATTTGTTGGCAGGTGGGTTATCCGTATTGCGCTCTCTGTCTTGTTTACATGCTGTCCGCCTGCGCCGCTGCTGCGGTAGGTGTCTATTTTTAAGTCTTTATCAAGAATTTCTATATCCACATCCTCTGCCTCGGGCAACACAGCTACGGTAACAGTGGATGTATGCACTCTGCCTTGCGATTCGGTTTCGGGTACACGCTGCACACGATGCACTCCGCTCTCGTACTTGAGTTTGGAGTATGCGCCCTGTCCGCTAATCATAAATGCCGCCTCTTTTATGCCGCCAAGCTCGGTTTCGGATATATCAATATCCTCCACCTTCCATTTGAGCCGCTCCGCTACTCGGTGATACATTTTGGTAAGGGTAGTACCAAACAGCGCCGCCTCATCACCGCCTGCACCGGGACGGATTTCAATAATAACATTCTTGTCGTCCATTGGGTCTTTGGGAAGCAGCAATATTTTTAACTCCTCCTCTTTAGCCCCTAGCATGTCCCGCAACTCATAGTATTCCGCCTCGGCGATTTCGGCAAACTCCTTATCGCCCCCTTGCATAATCTCTCGGCACTCCTCCATTTGCTTTTCTATGCTCAAATATTCGCTGTATATGTCAACTATCGGTTGCAGATGGCTATGCTCTTTTACTAGCTTTTGCCACTCCTCTTGCCGTGCGACTATTTCGGGGTCGCCAATTAGGTCGTTAAGCTTGGCATAACGCTCGGATATTTGATTTAGACGCTCTGTCATTATCATAATAGCTTATTATTCTCCTCTCACTAAGAGTATCCTGCCCACAGGCGGGGTGTTGTAATCGTCAATTATTTCTCCGCCGCCAAATAGCTCGGATACCGCCGCACTTTGCCCCGCTCCCATTTCCAACAAAAGCACACCTTTTTCATTTAGACAGTCTTTATATTCTGCTGCTATGCGGCGATAAAAATCCAAGCCGTCCATCCCGCCGTCCAAAGCGGAAAGCGGCTCATAATCTTTAACTTCCTTTTCCAATCCCAAAATATCCGCCGTGGGAATATATGGGGGGTTAGCGATAATCACATCAAACTTGCCCTCAATACTTGCAAACAAGTCACTTTTTACAAAGGTGATATCCGCATTGTTCGATGCAGCATTTTCTTTGGCTAGAGAAAGCGCCTCATCCGATATATCCGATGCGGTAACGCTTGCCTCGCCGCCTAGCATCTTGACAGCAACGGCAACAGCACCGCTGCCCGTACAAATTTCCAAAACTTTGGGCAACTCCCGCTCCGCTATCTCCTTTACCGCTTGTTCGGCAAGCAGCTCTGTTTCAAAACGGGGTATCAATGCACGGGGGTCTGTCTTTATTTCATATCCATAAAAAGATACAGAGCCTATTGCATATTGCAGCGGCTCGCCCGCTATGCGGCGCTTTGCTATCGCCTTTGCTTTATCTAGAATATCGCTGTTTAGGCGGATCTTTTTTAGGTCGGACTTGCTCTTTGCCCCCGCTACGCTCATTAGGATAAGTTCAACCTCGCTTTCCTTCTCCCTTGTTCCAAAAAGCGTAAGGAGTTCCTCTTTTGCCTTGCCAAGATTGACTGCGGTAACAAAAGACTGTGTCTTTATACTCTCGTCCTCCTCCATAGCAAGCACGGTGTTAAATGCGGTTATGGCAACCTCCACCATATTGTCATCGGGTTCTTTGGTGGTAAGTTTTTGTAGCATAAGCCCGGGAAACTTGAATGCCTTTGCCAAAAAATTGTCGTACTTTGCCGAAAGCATTACCAACTCATAGCTTATACCCGCCACTATGGGCAAGCCGCCAAGCCTGATTAGCATACGCTGCCAAACAGCCTCCTGCCACCCAAAAAGTGAAAAGAATATGATTCCCACCACCATCACAATAAATATAAAGGTTGTGCCGCATCTGTCGTGTACGGTGGTCATTTTCTGCACATTTTCTACGGTAAGTTCCAACCCGTGTTCGTATGCGGATATCGTCTTATGCTCTGCGCCGTGGTAGCGGTACAGCCGCTTTATATCTTTCATAAGCGAAGTTAGTAAGATGTATCCAATAAATATAGCTATCCTAATTATACCGCTCACCAAGTTTTTTACTATGCTTGCGCCTATTTTTGACAGCGAATCCAAGTTTATCAAGCTAAAAATACCGTCCGCCGCCTTGTTGGGAACATAGATAAATAAAAATATAGAGAGCGCAAGCCCCAGCACTATCCCCACAAAATTGGCTACGCTTATGAGGTCGATTTTTAGTTTTTCGGCAAACCATTTTTCCGTCTTGGACGGCTCGGAATCATCCTCGCCAATATAAACCTCTGTTGCCCTAGTTAAGGTTTTCATACCTGTAACCATACTTGCAACAAAGGACAGCACACCCCTAATCACGGGAATTCTAAACCAAACAGACCGTTCGGTAAAAGGCTTAAAGCGGGCGCTCTCCACCTGTATTACGCCCGAAGGGTCACGCACGGCAGTAGCTATTGTGCTTTTGCCACGCATCATAACGCCTTCTATAACAGCCTGTCCGCCTATTTTTGAACAATTTTTTTTCACCATATCAAGCTCCTTGTCGTCCGCTACTTATTGCAAACCTTGCGCTTTTAGAAACTCTTGCCCGATTATAAACTTTTTTTAAGCTTTGCAACTTAAATAGCGTGAACTTTAAGTTTTGCGGGTATTATATGTCTTTTGCAAACATTGTGTCTTTTAAAAACTTTTTATACGCTCTTAACAAACCTTAAAGTTTTAGCACCCTCAAGTTATACATTTTTTAAAATCATAAAGAGCATATTGTGGGCGCTGGTTAAAAAAAAAGTGCAGAGCTTGGGGTGTGTTGTCCCTCCGCCCTGCACCTTGAGTTTAAGCAATCGTCTTTGACTAGTTCATCCCGTAACGCTTGCGGAATTTATCTACCCTGCCGCTGGCATCTACAATTTTTTGTTTGCCCGTATAGAAGGGATGACATTGGTTGCAAATATCCACTTTGAGGGTTTCTGTCTTTTTGGTTGTACCCGCCCTAAAGCTTGAGCCGCAGGCGCAAACGATATCGACAGTATGGTAATTGGGGTGTATTTTATCTTTCATTTTTATTACCTCTTATATCTAATAATTAAACTTAAATGCTTAACTATTATATTTACAAAAACATTAAAAGTCAATCAAATTAACGCACTTGTACGATATATTGACATTTTATTTTGCGCTTATACCCTCACAACGGGGCAAATATACCTTAGCGGATGTTCAGATAGCTCCTCAAAGAGCGGTATTACTTCGTCAAAGGCAACGGATTTATCAATAAAATGCGAAAAATCAAGCTGCTTTTGCGCTATGATATTTACTGCCGCATTTATCTCGTCTACCCCGCAAGACACGCCTCCGACAGATAGATTCTTTTTGGATACCAAACTGATATCCGTTTCCATTCTCGGTATGGACGAACTTAGGCTGACGATTATGCAATCTCCGCCCCGCCCTGCAAGGCTAAACAAAAAGTGCGGCGACACCCCCGCTTTTGCATAGATTACAGAATGCTCCGCCATTCTGCCGCCTGTGATTTCCATAACACGCTGATATGGGTCGTCACGGGACTCGTCTATCAAATGGTAAATGCCGCATTTTTTTGCAATTTCTAGGTAGCGAGGCTCACTGGAAACATATATGGGTATCGCTTGATAATATAGCAGCAATTGCCCAATAAGATTGGCGACAATAGAGCCGCCCACTATTGCCACATATTCGCCCTTGTTGATTTTCATTGCGTTTATCGTGCTTAGGGCAACGGCAACCGCCTCGGTAAATAGTGCCTCTTCCTCTTTTACCGCCTCGGGAAAAGGTATGATATTATCCGCAGGAAGAGCGGCAAAGTCACGCAAAAAGCCGTCCGCATCCAAGCCATAAAGCTTTACATCGCTTATTCCCTCGCCTCCGGCAGAAGATAAAATATACGGGTTAAGAATCACCCTTGCGCCTCTCTTGAGGTCGAACTCGGGACGGTCCTCGCTAACAATTGCCGTTGCCATATGCCCCGGCACAATTGGATAAGTCCTGTTTATCTTGCCTTGATACAAGCAAATATCGTTGGAAGTGAGGATAACCGAGCTAATTTTTATCTTTACAAGCTCGGGCAAAAAGACCTCATTGTCCAATATTTCAAACTCTTTATTGCCTTTAACTTTATATATTTTCATAACTTATTCACCACACATATTCCCGCTCATAAAAATTTTAGGTGTTATTATTATAACACACGCACTTTTTCAAAGCAAGTACAATATAGTTTGTGTTTAGACGACAATTTTAGTGTGACTTTTAGCGTGGTTTTTAGTGTATCTCTTTTAAGATATCGGCAAGCATTACAATATCCCCAGCGCCTAAAATCAATACGATATCCCCATCCCTCACGCTTGATGCCACCGCCTCAGCAAGCGGCAAAAGGTTGCCATAATAATAGGCATTTACTCCCGTATTTCTAATTGCCGTATACAGATTATAGGCAGATGCACCCTGCAAGGGCAACTCCCGTGCGGCATATTCTTTAAATAAATATAGTTCCGTGCCTCCGCTCAAACAAGTGGTAAACTCATCAAACAACCGCTTGGTGCGAGAATATGTATGCGGTTGAAAAACGATTAGCAGCCTTTTAGGACGCATAGACAGCGCCGTTGCTATTGCGGCACGGATTTCCGAGGGGTGATGGGCGTAGTCTACAAATATTCTCGCTCCCTTTATTTTCCCCTTTTCTTCAAACCGCCGCTCCACTCCCGCAAAACTTTCTATTCCCTTTATGATATCCGTTCTATCTAGCTTGAGTTGTTCGCAAACCGCATAGGCTGCCGTTGCGTTATAAATATTATGATAGCCGGGAACTTTCAAGCTAATATCCGCCTTTAGCATCCCGTTTTGCGTTATTTGGAAACTGTAAAACCCATTTTTTTGTTCACGAATATTTTCTATCAAGTAAGTTAAGTCGCCCTCTAAGCCATAGCTTATCACTTTGGCATTACCGCTGTTTAGGCGGCGAAAATATTCGCTCTCTCCCGACACCACCGCTGCCCCGCCCTTTTTTATGTTTTGCAAAAATTCATCAAACGCATCATAGAGCGCATCTACCGTAGAGTATGTATCGGGGTGGTCAATCTCTGCATTCAACACCACTGCCACATCGGCAACCAACCCGATAAAACTTTTTTTATATTCACAGGCCTCGGTGATAAAATAGTCATAACCTTTATATACCATATTGCCCAGCCCGTTGGCATTGCCGCCTATGTGTGCGGAAAAAGCCTTGCCCGCCTCATTAAAGATATTGGCAATAATGCTTGTAGCGGTAGTCTTGCCGTGCGTGCCTGCAACCGCCACGATAACCGCATAGTCCTTTGTCACCTCGCTTAAAAAATGCGGACGGGAAACGCAAGCTATTCCCCTTTCTCTTGCCCGCACAAGCTCGGGGTCTGTGGACGGCACGGCAAGCGAATATACAATTAGCTCGGCTTTTTCCGCCTTGTCGGGGTCGTGCCCCACCCAAATCTCCGCCCCCCATTGGTTTAATATACACATTTCCTCGTTGTACACAAGGTCAGAGCCGCTAACTTCCTTTCCCATCATAAGCATAAGTTTGGCAAGCGCAGACATACTTATTCCGCCTGCGCCCACAAAATGTAGCTTTCTTAACCCGCTAATTTTCGACATACAATTATTAATATGCTAAATATCCCCCGCTGTTGATAGAAAATATGCTTTTTATGTGATAAATTATTTAAATAATTGATTTTGCCTATTGAATTCCTTGTTTTTGTGTTGTATAATTTTAGTAAGTAGCAATACTACCAAGATTCACGAGGAGAAAGAAATGAACATTACCGATGTCAGGGTCAGGCTATTCAAAAAGGAAGAAGGTAAACTAAAAGCTGTGGCAAGCATAATCATCGATAACGACTTTGTCGTACACGACATCAAAGTAATCGAAGGCAACGATGGCTGCTTTATTGTTATGCCTTCAAGAAAAACCCCGGACGGCGATTACAGGGACATTGCTCACCCCCTCCGCACCGAGGTAAGAGAGGACTTAAAATCAAAAATACTTGCCGCCTACGAAGAAGCAAAAGCGGCGCTATAATTCCACTCTTTGCAAAATATTGACCTGCCAATATAAATTAACACTTCGCCGCAAAACCTTTAGCGGCTCTCACCTTGTAACTGCAAAAGCCGACATAGGATAGTTGTCCTGTGCGGCTTTTATACTAAATACCTAAATTTTTTTGTTTAATCTTCCAAGCTTTCTTTAAAAAACTTAAGACTTAAACGGGCGATGCTTTAAACCCTTTTTTAATTTTAGTTGCAAGCATCATCGGGTTGGTTTTCGTAGCGCATATAGTCAATTTTTGCGTGCGGTGTGCGGTGGAGCTTGTCGGTAAAAATTATTTCTTTCGGCACTGCATAGCGTATCAGCCGTGCGGCAACCTCTCTCTTTATCTTGGCGGCAACAAGTTTTTCGTCTGTCTTTTTATCCAATACAACATATGCACGGGTAAATGCCTTGCCGTTTTTATTCATCCTTGCCACGCAGCTCTCCCTAATACCAGAAATGGTGTTTATCACCTCTTCCACCGCCGAAGGAAAAATATTCATCCCCGCTATCTTTAGTGAGCGCTTTGCCCGTTCACAAAAATATATATATCCGTCCTCGTCAATTTTCCCAACATCACCCGTCTTAAACCATTTTACACCGTCATATTCTTTTATCACCTCATTGGTCGTGGTTTGGTCGTTTAAATACCCTAGCATCATTGCAGGGGTGGCAAGCCAAAATTCGCCCTCCTCGCCATAGGCGGCATCCTCTCCGTTTTCCTTTAATACACGCACCTTGCTGCCTATAAGAGCTTTCCCTTGTGAGCGAGGACGGGTTAAGCCGTTCAAACTCAAGGAAAAAACTCCGCCCACCTCGGTAAGTCCGTATCCCTCTAGCAACTCCGCATCACTGCCATACTTTTTTAGTGCGGCATCAAAGCGCACTTTAAGGTCGGGAGATAGCTTGTCGCCACCGCAAAAAATATGCTTTAACGAACTTAAATCACCCTTAAAGGTTCTATGTTCAAGCATTTTCCTGTACATTGCCGGCACTCCGGTAAGGTGGGTGATTTTATGTTTTTTTATCAGCTTGATAGCGGCGGCTGTGCGAAATTGGGGTAGCATTACAATGTGCGCATTGGTGAGCAGCGTATGCACGCTCACCCCCAAACCAAAACTATGGAATATGGGGAGCGTCATAAGCATACTATCCGTTGGCAAATATATGGGGATATTTTCATATACGGTTGCGATAACCGCATCGGCAATTGCGTTAAAAGCATAATTAGAGTGTACCACGGTCTTGGGTTCACCCGTTGTGCCGCCGCTGTGGATATATACCGCCTTGTCGTGCGCACCCGCCTCGGGTGCATCAAATATATAATCTTTTTGTGTTTCTTTAAAAGCTGTTTCCCCGCCAAACCTCTTTTTTGTTGCTAAAGCGGCAGTTAGCTTTAGTGCGCCTCTCATAAACTCGGATGCCGTGCATAGCACCGTCTTGACACCCGCCCTTTTTATATACTCTTGCCGAGTTTTATATAACCCGTCGTAGGTGAATATAATTTTTGTGTCGGTACTTTTTAAAATATTATACAGCG
>JBAZCO010000056.1:0-10387 GCA_041654915.1 Clostridia bacterium
CAAGAAATACCGATGTAATTTTGATTGATACGGCGGGCAGACTGCACAACAAAAAGAACCTTATGGAGGAGCTTAAAAAAATCAACCGTGTTATTGGGCGGGAATTGCCGTCTGCCGACCGCCGAAACTATATCGTGCTTGATGCAACCACGGGGCAGAACGCAATTAGTCAAGTGGAAATTTTTAATGAGGCAATAGATATTGACGGTATAATTCTCACCAAACTAGACGGCACGGCAAAGGGCGGTGTGGTTATGGCGATATCGGCAGAGTTGGAAATACCCGTGGTGTATGCGGGGGTTGGGGAAAAGATAGGCGACCTTGTGGAGTTTGATGCCCAAGCGTTTATTGAGGAAATATTTGAGTAGGCAACTTAAAGGCTAAGCATAAAAGAACAATAAAAAGTCAGCTAGCTTTTTTCTAAAAAAGGCTATGGGAATATTTTGTTGCTGTTTTATCGTTATATATTGATATATTTTATAATATTTATCCAAATCGTTTGACGGCAAGTAAAATTTGTTATAATATAGGTGTAAAGTATTTATGCTTGACAGCCCAAAGCGAGCGAATTGTGGAAAGAAAACAGATAAAGACGGGAATACTTAATGATTATTACGGCGGACTGCTAACCGAGCTGCAATCGGAAATTGTGCGCCTGTATTACGACCGTGATTTATCTCTGGCAGAAATCGCCTTGCTCAACGGAACTTCCCGTCAAGCGGTTGCCGAAGTGTTGACACGGGCAGAAAAAAAACTTGAGGGATACGAAAACAAGTTGGGACTACTTAAAAAACTTTCCCAAATCAAAGACGGGCTGGATGCACTTATTCAAGAGGACGACATAAAGCTAATAAAAACGGGGCTTAGCAGCATCTTGCAAAATGTAAAGGATATATAAAATGGCATTATTTGGCAATTTGAGTGAAAAACTTAATCACGCATTTTCCAAGTTGAAAAACAAGGGAGCGCTTACCGAACTCGAAGTCAAAGAGGCTATGCGTGAAGTGCGCATAGCGTTACTTGAAGCGGATGTCAATTTTTCTGTGGTAAAAAGCTTTATTAAGTCTGTATCCGAAAAAGCATTGGGCGAAAATATTCTTAAAGGGCTAGCATCATCACAGCAAGTGATAAAGATAGTAAATGACGAACTTGTTGCGCTAATGGGCAGCAAGCACAGCAAGCTAGAAGTTGCCGACCGCCCTCCCACCGTAATAATGATGTGCGGCTTGCAAGGTGCGGGCAAGACTACTATGTGCGGCAAACTTGCGGGACTGCTGCAAAAGAGCGGCAAAAAAGTGTTGCTTGTCGCTTGTGATATTTATCGTCCTGCGGCGATAAAGCAGCTGCAAATTGTTGGCGAAAAGGTGGGAGCAGAGGTCTATGAAGAAGGGCAGACCAACCCGACCAAAATAGCTCGTGCCGCCATAGCACACGCAGAACGGCAGGGGATAGACACTGTTATTATAGATACAGCAGGGCGGCTGCACATAGACGATACCCTAATGGGTGAGCTAAAAGACATTAAGGACAGCATAAAGCCCAAAGAAATTTTGCTTGTAGTAGATGCAATGCTTGGGCAGGACTCTGTAAATGTAGCCCAAACCTTTAATAATCAAATTGATATCACAGGCGTAATATTAACAAAATTGGACGGCGACACCCGTGGCGGTGCGGCGCTGTCAATAAAGGCGATATGCGGCAAGCCCATCAAGTTTGTTGGCACGGGGGAAAAACATACGGACATTGAGCCGTTCCACCCCGACCGTATGGCAAGCAGAATATTGGGTATGGGCGATGTGCTAACCTTGGTAGAGAAAGCGCAGAGTGCAATATCCGAGGAGGATGCCCTTCGCCTTAGCAAAAAAATTAAGGAGCGCTCATTTGATTTAGAGGATTACCTTGAGCAGTTTTCCAATATGAAAAAAATGGGCAATCTTGCCGATATGGTGGGTATGATTCCCGGACTTTCTGGCAAGCTTAAGGGCGCAGACCTCAATGTGGACGAAAAACAAATGGAAAGAACAAAGGCAATTATTCTTTCTATGACGATAAGGGAGCGGCGCAACCCAGAAATTATCAAAGGCTCAAGGCGGCGCAGAATCGCAAAAGGCAGCGGCACAACGGTGCAAGATGTAAATAGGTTGCTCAACCAATTTGAGCAAACCAAGTCTATGATGAAAATGTTTTCGTCAGGCAAAAAAGGCAAGTTTCCTTTCTAAAAGGACAATAATAAAAATAAATACAAAACAAAAAACCAAAAATTGGAGGACAAAAATGGCAGTAAAACTTAGACTAACAAGAATGGGCGCAAAAAAGTCACCTTTCTACCGCATCGTCGCCATAGATGCAAAAAAATCCAGAGATGGGCAGTACATCGAGCAGATTGGCTATTATAACCCTGTTAGGGAACCCGCAGAGCTTAAAGTGGATGCCGAACTAGCCAAAAAATGGCTTGCTGTTGGCGCACAACCCACAGATACGGTTCGCACTTTGCTTTATCAAGCAGGGGTAATCGAGTCCAAAAAGCCCGTAGCAAAGCCCGCTCCCGAAGTTAAGGCGGAGGAATAAAATATGCGGGAATTAGTAGATTTACTCGTTAGCAAGATAATCGAGCGGGAGAGCTACGACATCGTGCTTTTAGAGGATGATAACAATGTGGAAATCAAAGTTTTTGTGGACAAAAACAAGATTGCCAAGCTGATAGGTAGAAACGGCAGAATCGCCCGCTCAATTCGTACGATAGTAAAGGCGACCGCCCAAACTACCGATAAACGCTACGATATTTATATAGAAGAGAGAGAATAAAATGCTCACGGTAGCGCAAGTATTAAAACCGCAAGGGTTGAGGGGAGAAATAAAAATTCTCGCCTTAACCGACCAAGCGGAGAACTTGTACGGCATCAAAGCTATTTATATTGAAGACAAGGAATACGCCGTCGAGAAAATAAAAGCCGACGGCGTTTTTGCGTATATAAAATTGAGCGGTATTGATGACAGAGATAGCGCCGAGGCGCTAAGGAACAAGATGATAACGGTTGCGAGAGATAGCCTTCCGCCTTTAGAGGAGGGCAGATATTATATTGCCGACCTCATAGGGTTAGAAGTATATATTGAGGACAATTTTGCGGGGAAACTCACGAATATTTTGCAGCACGGCAGTGCCGATATTTATTGTGTAGCAGGGGATAGGAACTTTATGTTCCCCGCCGTTGGCGCTGTTATTAAGCTTACAGATATTGCTAACGGGCGTATAGTTTTGGATGCAAAAATTTTGGAGGAAATGGCGGTATATGAAGATTAGCGTTCTCACCCTTTTCCCCGAAATATACACGGCTTTATCCGAAAGTATCATAGGTAAAGCAATAGATAAAGGTGTGTTTCAAACGGAAATAATTAATATTAGAGATTTTTCTAAAGACAAGCACAAGAGGACGGACGACTATCCTTTTGGCGGCGGTGCGGGTATGGTTATGACGCCAGAGCCGTTGCATTTGGCAGTATCTAATGCCGACCCCCTGCGCAAGGCGCTCCGCATCTATCTTAGCCCAAAGGGCAAACCCCTCACCCAAAAGACGGTTACCGAGCTTGCAAAAGAGGAGCATATTGTTCTTGTTAACGGCTCATACGAGGGGATAGACGAACGTTTTATTCAGCTTGATATTGATAAAGAAATTTCCATAGGCGACTATGTATTGACTTCGGGGGATTTTGCCTCGCTTGTTGTAATAAATGCGGTGGCAAGATATATCCCCGGGGTGCTTGGTTCAGAGAGTTCTACCGAGGAGGAGAGCTTTTCGTCGGGGCTGCTTGAGTATCCGCACTACACAAGACCTCAAGAATTTATGGGGCTTAGCGTGCCAGAGGTATTAATTAGCGGCAATCACGCAAAAATTGCAGAGTGGCGCTATGCCGAAAGCTTAAAACTCACCAAGGAGCGCCGTCCCGACTTGCTTGAGAAAGGAGAGAATTAATGCACATACATTGGTTTCCCGGGCATATGACAAAGGCAATAAGGATGATGGAGGCGGAAATCAAGCTTGTGGACAGCGTGATATATGTGCTGGACGCACGAGCGCCGCTTGCCTCAATAAATCCCGCTTTTGATGCAGTAATAGGACATAAGCCCCGTCTGTATGTGATAAATAAGGGCGACCTAGTCGAGCGGGCGGAGCTTTTGCAATGGGTAAAGTATTTTGAGGGCGAGGGTGTGCGGTGCATAACCGCAAACAGCGTATCCAAAGCGGATGCGCCGTCAATAATAAAAAATCTTACCGAATTAAACGCAGGACTTATAGAAAGATACCGTGCAAGGGGCGTGACGAGGACTGTGCGTGCAATGGTGATAGGTGTACCTAATTCGGGGAAATCCACGCTAATAAACAGCCTTGTGCGAGAAAAAAAGGCGGCAACAGGCAACCGTCCTGGTGTAACCCGTGGCAAACAGTGGGTGTCAATAGACCGATACATTGAGCTTTTAGATAGCCCGGGTGTATTGTATCCTGATTTTAAAGACCAAAAAAAGGCGGTAAAGTTAGCCTTGATTGGCAGCATAAAAGATGATATATTAGATATAGGCGAGCTTGCGCTTGAGGCGATAAAGTTTTTGCAAGCAGAGTACCCCAATACATTGGAGGGGCGATACTCTGGGATAGACGAGAGCGGCACACCTTTAGAAGTAATGGATGGCATAGCCCAACTCCGTGGGTATCTATTGAGGGGCGGAGAAATCGATTATGACAGATGCGCCCAAACAATTATTACCGACTTTCGCAAGGGCTATCTTGGGAAAATCATTCTTGAAAAGGCATCTGCTGTGGGACAAGAGGAGCAAAAAAGCTAGCATTAGTTAGTTAACAATCCGTCCACGCAAGCGTATGGTTTGCTGTCTACGCAAAAAAGCTAGCATTAGTTAGTTGATAATAGATAGATTACTTAGGACAAAGGCAATGAATTTGTTGGATTACGAAAGAGAATGTATGTGCGCAGGGTTCAACCTGATTTGCGGTGTTGACGAGGCAGGGCGAGGTCCGCTGGCAGGACCTGTGGTTGCCGCAGCGCTAATTCCCGATTTCGACAATATTATAGAAGGGATAAATGACAGCAAAAAGCTCACCGACAAACAGCGGCGAGAGCTGTACCCATACATAACAGAAAATGCGGTTGCATACCGCACTGCGCTTTGCGCACACGATGTAATAGACGAGATAAACATTTTGCAAGCCACCAAGAGGGCAATGACAGACGGAGTGAATTCGCTGCTGCCTGTGCCGCACATTGTGTTAATAGATGCGGTAAAGCTCACTCTCCCAATACCTTGCAGGGCAATCATACACGGTGACGCTTTGAGCTACGCAATAGCGGCGGCATCAATAATAGCCAAGGTGGAAAGGGATAATATGATGATAAGGTATGCCGAACTCTACCCCGAGTACGGCTTTGAACAGCACAAGGGCTATGCTACCAAGATGCACATAGAACGGCTAAAGAAATATGGACCGTCACCAATACACCGCAAAACTTTTATTAAAAATTTTGTTTAAAGAGTTGTTCAAATAAAAATAATATAGCTGTTTAATGGCATAAGTAAGAGGGCAAAAGAAATACTTGCCCAAAGGATGATTATGGACAGACACGCCGAAGGCATTACCGCCGAATACGAGGCAGGCAAATATCTTGAAAGTATTGGTATGAGAATATTGGATAGAAATGTATCCTACTCTGGCATAGGCGAGATTGATATTGTTGCAAAAGAGGGGAATACTCTTGTGATAGTAGAAGTTAAATATCGCTCAACCAAGGGGTATGGGCATCCATTAGAGAGTGTTACGAAGTCCAAAGTGCGAAAAATAATAAAGGCTACCGAATGCTATCTTGCCGAGTCCCGCCCCACATATGACGCACTGCGCTTTGATATCGTTTCTGTGCTAGACGGGGAGGCGGAGCATATTCCCAACGCTTTTTATGGCTATTGGCATTGAGCTAGGGACAAAAAGCATACCCCGCCTTTTGTAGCGGTGACTTAAAGCAGTAAGCAGAATATCTTTTTCTATATTGGATACTATATTTATATTATAATTAAATATATATAATCTATATAAAAACACTTGAAATATTTTTGCTAATTTGTTAACATAAATAGGCATTAAAAAGCGGACCTATGCGGGGTAAAGCAAAAAAGCTATTAAATCCCAAACCCGTATGTACGCTTTTGTATACAATGGAGGTATACTTATGAACATCATCGATATTATCGAGAAAGAGGGCTTAAAGACGGACATTCCTGACTTCCGTGTAGGCGACAATGTAAAAGTTTTCGTCAAAGTTATTGAGGGAACACGGGAGAGATTGCAAGCCTACGAGGGTACTGTTATTGCGAGAAAAAATGGCAGTATTCGTGAAACCTTTACCGTGCGCCGTTTGTCGTTTGGCGTTGGTGTAGAGAGAACTTTTCCCCTGCATTCGCCCAAAATTGCCAACATAGAAGTGGTAAGGCGTGGCAGAGTAAGGCGTGCTAAGCTATACTATCTGCGCAGCAGAACGGGCAAGGCTGCCAAGGTTAAGGAACTCAAAACCCGTTAAGACCTAAAGTTCACACCCTTTGCGCTTTGAGCTAATTGCTTGAAGGGTAAAGGGTTTCTTTCAAAATCTATTATTTTTGGAGCGGATTGATGAAAAAACTTTCAATTTTTGCTATTATAGCGGCACTGTTGGTAACTCTCCTTATGGGGTGTCAAACTGCCGCTGTTTCGGAATACAACAAGGAAATCATTAGCGGCGGCGAGCTTGGCGCATTCGATTACGAGAGCATTGCCCACCTAAGTGAGGATTGGTCGCTAGATTCTGGCACAGGTCTTGGCGCTTTTAGCACGGTACAAAACACAGATGCGGCTAACTATCTTAAAATTGATACCTCATCTGCCGGCTATGCCTCTGCATCCCGCAAGCTTTACCTAAAACCCTTTTCATATTATTATGTAGAGTATACCTATACCACCTCTGCTATGGCTAAAGCGGATGAGGATATGGATTATATTGGATTTTATGTTGGTTTCCAAGAGAACCCCGACTTTAACATTAGGGACGACAAGCCCACCGAGGAGCGTGCAACAAACAATGCAGGCAAGGACGGCTTTTACTTCCGCACAAGCGCTATCCGTGAGGTTAACCTAACATTAAATGTAGGCACAAAGGATAATCCGGTAAAGACAAGCAATGTTACCGTTAAAAGCCTTAGCTTAAAGCGTGTGCAAAAAGCGGATATAGCCGAGGGGGCAGCATATTATGAGCTTGAAAACACCGTTTACGGCGCACCCACCCAACTCAACCTTGTATATGTGATACTTGGCGGGGTAGGTACGCTAATAATTGCCTATGTATTTTATATTCTTAGGGCAAGAACGCTTGCGCTTGAAAAGAACGGCACAAAGAATGTTTTTTATAATAAGCTAAAGACAAACAAGTATTTGGGGCTATTAATCACGGTAGGGGCAGCGCTTGCAGTTCGCTTAGCAATCACCCTTTCGGAGGCATTTATTGCGGGCGGGAGCATAATAAAAACCGCCTATTATGGCTTTGACCTCACACAGCTTGCCGGCTTTGGCAGTTGGATAGCGCAAAGCGGCACACCGTACTTCTTTGAGTACAATCCTGCGGCAGGCTTTATGCCGTTTGGCTTGTATCTATCGGGGCTTGCAGGGCTGTTTGGGCGGCTGATAGGGCTTTCCTCCGGCGCAACCGATGCTACGGTACTGCTCACAACAGTTACCATGCTCAAATTGTTTGCCGTGCTTGCCGATATAGGTGTGGTTATCCTTATTTATAAATTGATAAGCAAAAGGCAAGGCACAGTCGCAGGTATGGTTACGGCAGGCTTTTATGCACTGCTACCTGCGGTATTTTATTCATCCGCATCGGTAGGCACAATTGAGTCGGTTACAGTATTCTTTGTAGTGCTGGCTTTTTACTTTATATTAGAGAAAAAATATATACCAATGGCGGCAAGCTATTTTGTAGCTTGTATGTTCTCACCCGCCGCTCTCATTGCAGTTCCGCTTATCCTTATGTATACCGCCTATATTATTTATAAGGCTATCAAGGACAAGACTTTGGCTTGGATAACCCCCGTTGTTACCATAGTGGCATCTTTGGTGCTATATTTCTTGGTATCACTTCCCTTTGCAATCAACCAAGTGCAAAAGGGCGATGCGTTCTTTGCCTTTAACGGCTTTATAGACACGGTTAAAGGATTAAATGTATATTCAATAAATGCTTTCAACTTCCAAGCTATGATAGGCAATAACTTCAAGGCAGTGTCCACCGAGTCTACCCTTGTTACAATCTTGTTTGTATTGTTTATTGTTGGGCTGTTTGCCGCCGCTTACTTTAGAAACCGCAACCGCCTAGACCTTGTTATGCTTGGCGCATCGTTCTATATTATATATTGGATATTCTGCAACAACATAACACCCGTTGCATTGCTAACGATGTTCCCTCTCCTTCTCATATACACGGCATTTATTAAAGACAAGCGTATGTACTTTGCGTTATCTATGTTTGCAGCGCTGTCCTTTATTAATATATCCTATGTATATATGATTGCAGGATACACAGATTCGGGGATAACACAGCTAAATTATGTAACGTCGATAATGTATATTATGGGTGCATTCAACCTACTCTTAACGATATATTTTGTTGTTATTGGGTATGACACGGTTGTTAGCGGGCAGGCGAGTGAACAGCTTGTCCTAGTTGTTCCCTACAAAACATATGCAAAGAGTGTTGCAGATAACACGGTGATTGCGGTTAAGAACTTCGGCTACAAAGTATCCGCTCTGCTGTCTAGTGTTGTAAGAGCGCTAAAATCCGAACGAGAAGAACGAGCTGAATGCAAAAAGCAAGAGGCAGAAAAAACGGATTCCACAAAGGAAGAAAAAGGGGAGTAACGCCCTAAAGACAGAGCCGCAAGGCTCTGTCGTGATATAAGGACTGTTTATGATAGCAATAGTCAAAAGCTACTCGCTAGAGGGGATAGAAGGGTATCCCGTTGATATTGAGGTGGATACCCAATCGGGCATACCTGCCTTTGATGTTGTCGGACTTCCCGGTTCAAGCGTCAAGGAGGCAAAAAACAGAGTGCGTGCGGCGGTAAAAAACTCTAATTATGAGTTTATGCCAAAGCGAATTACCGTCAACCTTGCCCCAGCTGATATAAAAAAGGATGGCTCTCAATATGATTTTCCCATTGCTATCGGCTTTTTAGCGGTTACCGAACAGTTGCCGCCAATAGACTTTAGCAAATACATTATGATAGGCGAGCTGTCGCTGGACGGCGGCATTAGAAAAGTCAACGGGGTACTTCCCATATTGATAAGCGCCTATCAAGCGGGATACAGGAAGTTTATCATCCCTCACGAAAACGCAAGCGAAGCGGCATATATTGACGGTGCAGAGGTGTATCCCGTAAAGACGCTGTCCGATGCGGCGGCATTTTTGGGAGGGATATTAAAAATTGCCCCCGTACCGTACGCAGGGTATTCGTCCAAGCTTGCGATTAACCGTTACGGTACGGATATATCCGAAGTAAGAGGGCAAGTTGTAGTAAAGAGGGCGCTAGAAATTGCTGTTGCAGGCGGACACAATATGTTAATGTGCGGCGCTCCCGGCGCTGGCAAAACTATGCTTGCCAAATGTGTACCGTCTATTATGCCAGATATGACATTTGCCGAGGCAATAGAAACAACCAAGATTCATAGTGTCGCCGGCATTTTGGACGATAGCGGGATAGTTGCCGTGCGACCCTTTCGCACACCTCATCATACGGCTAGTCTGCACAGCCTTACGGGTGGCGGAAAAAACAGCACACCGGGAGAAATTAGTCTTGCCCACAACGGAGTGTTGTTTTTGGACGAGATGCCCGAGTATTCCAAAAGGACTTTAGAAACGCTAAGGCAACCGCTAGAGGACGGAGTGATTACCGTTACCCGTGTTGCCCGTTCGGTGGAGTATCCTGCACGGTTTATGCTAATTGCAAGTATGAATCCTTGCCCTTGCGGCTATGAGGGCAGCGAGATAAAGGACTGCACTTGCTCAACTCTAGAAAAAAGACGATACAGGGCAAGAATATCCGGTCCGTTATTAGATAGGATAGATATATATGCCGATGTGGACGGAATAGAGTATTCGGAGTTTGCCGCCAAGGCAGATGCGGAAACGAGTTTGGAAGTAAAAGCAAGGGTAGAGGGCGCACGGCGCATACAGCTTGCCCGCTTTGGGTGCGATGGAATATTTGTAAACGCACGAATGACTAACGCTCAAATCAAAAAATATTGCAAGCTGGACAAAGAGGGCGAAATGCTCCTTGCGGCGGCATACAAGCGGTTTGGGC
>JBAZCO010000057.1:0-10311 GCA_041654915.1 Clostridia bacterium
AAAAGAGGGCAATGCGGGGCTGTATTTTGAGGCAAGCTGTGTGGGCGGAGTGCCTATAATTAGAGCGCTAACGGCAAGTTTTCAAGGTGACAATATCCTATCCATTATGGGAATATTTAATGGCACAACCAACTATATACTTAGCAAAATGGCAGACGAGGGTGAGGACTACTCCGCCGTTTTGCAAGAGGCGCAAAAGCTTGGCTACGCCGAGGCAAACCCCTCTGCCGATGTGGACGGCTTTGACAGTATGTATAAACTATCCATACTATCCTCCTTAGCATTCCACAAGCGTGTGCCGCTAGAGAGCGTGTACCGTGAGGGCATAAGCAAGATAAGCAAATTGGACATAGAGGCAGGCAAGGAGTTTGGCTATACATTAAAGTTGCTTGCAATAGCAAAAAACCACAACAGCGTTACCGAGGCAAGAGTGCATCCAACCTTTATACTTGACACCCACCCTTTGGCATCGGTAAAGGGCAGTTTTAATGCCGTGCTTATAGAGGGGGACAATGTTGGTGAAATTATGCTTTATGGGCGGGGAGCGGGCGACTTACCAACCGGCTCTGCAATAGTGTCCGATATCGTATATGCGGCATTGCAAACCGAACACAAGCATACGGAGTTCTTTGGCGACAACAAGGAGTTTAACAACAACTTCGAAAGCGAATATTATATTCGTATGTCCGTCCAAGACAAGAGCGGGGTGCTGTCCAAAATCTCTGGGGTGCTTGGCAAGTATGGCGTAAGCATAAACTCAATGCAGCAAAAACCTGCAAAAGAAAATGCGTCCATCATATTTTTTATCCACAAAACGGGAGAAGTTGCCTTGCACAAGGCGGTTGCCGAGATAAAGTCGCTAAATGAAGTACTGTCCGTAGATGCAGTTATTAGGGTAATTTAAGTAAAAATCACGCCGCCGCAACCAAAAGTTGCGGCTTTGACTAGTAGAATCGCTTACGCAACCGTGATTTAATAATGTAAAATAATATTAAAGTTTAACTTTTCGGAGGTATTTATATGGATATAAATGTAGCATCAAGGCTATATGAGTTAAGGCGAAAAAAGGGAATGTCGCAAGAGGAGCTTGCAGACGCAATTGGCGTTACCAGGCAGGCGGTCTCCAAATGGGAGAGGGGAGAGTCCTCACCCGACACCGACAACCTAATTGCGCTTGCCCGTCTATATGAAGTATCGCTAGACGAACTTGTCGGCTTAACTGTGGATAGGGAACAAAGGGATAACGAACAAGTGGATAGCGGGGAACAGCAAGAGGGCGACTTTGATAATAAAGAGGACAGCAGTTATATAAACATCAATTCGGACAATATCGATATTGCAAGTGGCAAAAGCCGAGTAAATATAAATAGCAGCGGCATATATATTAATGATGGAAAAGAAGAGGTAAGCATCAATAAAAGCATTAAAAATCCAATTAAAAAGAATTTATATTCCTCCTCTATTCTTAGCTTAGTAGTTGTTATTGCCTATATTCTTTTAGGGTCAATTGGCGGTTGGTGGCATCCGGGATGGCTGGTATTCTTGCTTATACCAATAATTAGCGGGGTGGAATTTTCTATTAGACAAAAAAACCCTATGGCATTCCCTTACCCCCTAATCTGTGTCCTAATATATCTAATTTTAGGCTTTAGATGGAGTTTTTGGCATCCTTATTGGGTAATTTTTATCACAATACCCCTTTATTACACAATAGTAAATGCAATAAGAAAGAGCAGCAAGGCAAGCTAATTACCGCCAAAACACAAAATTATATATCTAAAAAACCCACAACAGCACGCAAGGCAAAGGCGTGCTGTTGTTTGTTTTTTTAACGAATTTTTTAGCCAATATCCAAGCAATGCTATTTTATGAATATTTGTGCGTCTTAAAAAGTGCAAAAGCTGTTGTTACTTGACTATGCAAGCTTTTCCGTGATACAATACTTTTGAGGCAATTATGAATAAAAAAACACTTGCAGTGTTAACCTATATTACCGATGCATCCAAGGATGGCGAGGCAGTTATTCTTGAGAAAGAGGAGCTGCGCAACGCAGTTTCTCCCGAGGCTAGCGACGGTGATATTACCAATATTATCAAAGAGCTTACGCTTACCGAAATGGTAAACCTCAAATACCAAGACGAGGAGTCGTATTGCTTACTTCCGCTTGCCAAAGGCAAGTTGGTTGCCGAAAACGAAAAGACGGAGATTTTAAGCACCTCTTTCAACCTCAAGGTGGACTACAAAAGGATAGCTCGCATAGCGTTTTTCTCTGCATTTTTTGGAGCGCTGCTTGCAGGTGCGATTCTAGGAGCGATTGTTTATATAATTAATTTGATTTGGGATTAGGTATGGTTCTTACAAAAAAGGAAAAAGTCTTAATGGATGTATTATATGCCGCCGCCTCACAAAAGACGGGGCAGTGTCTAATTACTCCCCTAGAAATACTTGCAAAGATACCTTATAAGGTTACCTTTAGCGAGTCGGACTTGCCAAATGTTATGAACGCCCTTGCAATAGACGGTTATTTTGAGTACGAGGAGGCAAACAAGAAAGGCGAACCCATATATCTTGTATCCTTAAAAGAAAAAGGACTTGCCTACGACCGTGATAAGAGGACGGCAAAAAAGAAGATTTACCGCCGCATTGCAACTACAATTGCCTTTGCACTGCTTAGCTACTTGGTAAAATTGGTAATAGACGCAATAATTGGATAATGAGAGAAGATATAAAATTTGCATTAGAAACAACCTATACTCCGCAAGGCGACCAGCCCACGGCTATTAAGGAACTTTGCAACGGTTTGAGCTCGGGCGCACGGGAGCAAGTGCTTCTTGGCGTTACGGGCAGCGGCAAGACCTTTACTATGGCTAACATTATTAACACGCTAAACCGCCCCGCATTGGTAATTGCCCACAACAAGACGCTAGCGGCGCAGCTTTGCAATGAGTTTAGAGAGCTTTTTCCCCACAACAGAGTAGAATATTTTGTTTCCTATTATGACTATTATCAGCCCGAGGCATATATTCCCCGCAGCGATACCTATATCGAAAAGGAAATTGCGCTAAATGACGAGATAGACAAACTTCGCCACAGCGCCACTTCGTCTTTGGGCGAGCGGCGGGATGTAATTGTTGTGGCATCGGTCTCTTGCATATATGGTTTGGGCGCTCCCGTCGAATATTTTAAAAGTGTGATATCCTTGCGCCCCGGGCAAGAAATAGACCGTGACAAGGTGATTGATAAACTAGTTGCCATACAATACAAGCGCAGTGATATAGATTTTGTGCGCTCCACATTCCGAGCGAGAGGAGATTCTTTGGAAATTTTTCCTTCGGCAAACACATCGGTTGCTATAAGGGTGGAGTTTTTTGGCGATAATATAGATAGGATTGTAGAGTTTGACACCACTTCCGGCAAAGCGATTAGCGTGCTTAGCCACGCCGCAATATTCCCCGCATCGCACTATGTGGTGGGGGACGAAAAAATAGAGAACACCCTTTCAATTATCAATAGGGATATGATAGAGCGCATCAAGTACTTTGAGGAGCGGGGCAAACTAATTGAGGCACAGCGGATAAAAGAGCGGGTGTCCTACGATATGGAAATGATAAGAGAAATGGGATACTGCAACGGCATAGAAAACTATTCAAGGTACTTTGACGGCAGAGCGCCGGGAACACCGCCGTTCACCTTGATAGACTATCTGCCCGAGGACTTCTTGCTGTTTGTGGACGAAAGTCATATCACTTTGCCGCAAATACGGGGAATGTATAACGGCGACAAGGCAAGAAAGACAAACCTTATCGATTACGGCTTTAGACTTCCCGCCGCCTTCGACAACCGCCCCTTAAACTTTGTAGAATTTAACGAGCGCATAGGGCAGGCTATATATGTTTCCGCCACCCCTGCGGACTACGAGTTGGGGAGAGCTAGCAAAGTTGCCGAACAGCTAGTGCGCCCGACAGGACTGCTAGAGCCGCCCATTGTGATAAAAAAGACGGAAGGGCAGATAGACGACCTTATATCCGAAATCAATACCGCAACCGAGAACGGCGGCAGAGTGTTAGTTACCACGCTAACAAAAAAAATGGCGGAAAGCCTTACCGATTATTTAAAAGAACACCATATCAAAGTGCAGTATATGCACAGCGATATAGATACTTTGGACAGGATAGAAATTATCACCAAGCTAAGGCGGGGGGATATAGATGTTATTGTCGGCATCAATCTTTTGCGGGAGGGGCTGGATATTCCCGAGGTTGTGCTTGTTGCCATTTTGGATGCGGATAAGGAAGGTTTTTTGCGTTCACGCACTTCGCTTATTCAAACGGTAGGGCGGGCGGCAAGAAACAAAGAGGCAAGGGTGATAATGTATGCCGATACCGTCACGGGCAGTATGCACTCTGCAATAGATGAAACGGATAGGCGGCGAGAAAAGCAAATTGCCTACAACCGCTTGCATAATATTACCCCAAAAACCATAGTCAAGCCCATAGTTAATACGATAATAGTATCCAAAAAAGCGCCCGAAGAAAAGCTTGCCAAAAAGGATATCGGCAGAGAGATAGAGCGCCTAAAGGGGCTTATGGCGGCGGCGGTGTCCTCTTACGACTTTGAAACGGCAATAGTGCTAAGGGATAGGATAAGCGAACTAAGGGGATTGAGAAAAAAAGTATAGGTTGCTTAAAAAACAGCAACACAAAAAACAGCAACACAAAAACAGCAACACAAAAAAATATGAGAAAGGCATAGTTTGTTTAAAAGACACACACTAATACAGGAAATTTTGAGAAAAATAATAACATATAGGTAAGAAAGGCAGTTTAGAAAACCAAGCTTTTCTTATTTATTCTAAGGACTAATAAGTATGCGTGACGATATTTTTGTAAAAGGCGCTAAGGAAAATAATCTTAAAAATATAGATGTAAGGATACCTCGCAATAAGTTGGTGGTTTTTACGGGGCTGTCGGGCAGCGGCAAGTCCTCACTTGCCTTTGACACGATTTTTGCCGAGGGGCAGAGGCGCTATATAGAGAGCTTATCAAGCTATGCACGGCAGTTTTTGGGGCAGATGGAAAAACCCAATGTGGAATCAATTGACGGTTTAAGCCCTGCAATATCCATAGACCAAAAGACAACTAGCAAAAATCCACGAAGTACCGTAGGCACAGTTACCGAGATTTATGACTATTTAAGATTGCTCTATGCACGAATAGGTGTTCCTCACTGCCCGCAATGCGGCAAGGAGATATCCTCAATTGGAGTAGACCAAATAAACGATAAAATTACCGCTAGCCCCCAAGGCTCAAAGGTGATTATTATGTCGCCTGTGATAAGGGGCAGGAAGGGCGAGTACCAAAAACTATTGGAAAGCTTTAGAAAAAGCGGTTATGTAAGGGTAAAGATAGACGGCAGTATATATAGCTTGGACGAGGATATCAATTTGGATAGAAACATCAAGCACGATATTAGCGTGGTGGTAGACCGTTTGGTGATTAAGGAGGGTATGAACCGTCGCTTAACAGACAGTGTGGAAACCGCCCTCAAGCTTGCCGAAGGGCTGGTGCTTGTAGATATCGAGGGGGAGGAAACATTATTTTCTACCAATTATTCCTGCCCCGACTGCGATATATCTATTGCCGAACTCACCCCCAGACTATTTTCTTTCAATACCCCGTTTGGCGCTTGCGAAAGCTGTTCGGGCTTGGGAATCAAGAATGAAATTGACATATCTAAAGTTGTGCGCTACCCCGAGCTATCTTTAAAAGACGGCGCAATACGAGTGTCGGGTTGGAGCATTATGGATATGGGAAACTTGGCGGATATGCAAATAAGCGCATTATCCAAGAAGTACGGGTTTTCTATGAAAACACCATACAAGGACTTGCCAGAAAACATCAAGAATTTAATTTTATACGGCAGTGGCGGCGAAAAACTTACCGTTGAGTGGAACACTTCACGAATGAATGCCGTGTATAATACCAACTTCGAGGGAATTGTAAACAACCTTATGCGCAGGTACAAGGCTACACAGTCGGACGGTGTAAAGTCGGATATTGAAAGAATGATGACATCTAAGCCGTGTGACGCTTGCGGGGGCAAGCGCTTGAACAAGACGGCTCTTTCTGTTAAGGTGGGCGGTTTGAATATTATGGGGCTTTGCGATATGCAAATAGCGCCACTTGTTAACTTTTTGGGCGGCTTGAACTTGTCTAATCGTGACACTATGATATCTAACCCGATATTCAAGGAGATAAAGGAGCGGCTTAAATTTTTAACCGATGTTGGGCTTGAATATCTTACCTTATCTAGGAGTAGCGGCACGCTGTCGGGCGGAGAATCCCAGCGGATACGGCTTGCCACCCAAATAGGGAGCGGACTAATGGGCGTGCTTTATATATTGGATGAGCCTAGTATTGGCTTGCACCAACGGGATAACCGCAAACTTTTAGGCACGCTGGAGCGATTAAGAGATTTGGGCAACACTCTAATAGTCGTTGAACACGATGAGGAAACAATACGGCTAGCCGACCACATAATAGACATAGGACCGGGAGCAGGAGTGCATGGCGGATATTTGGTAGCGGAGGGAACTCCCAAGGACATAATGCAGGCAGAAAACTCTGTTACAGGTGATTTTTTAAGCGGCAGACGCACTATTGCATTGCCCGCAAATCGCCGCAAGGCGGAGGGCAAATTTTTGTCTGTAAAGGGCGCAAGACAAAACAACCTAAAAAATATAGATGTTAATATTCCCATTGGCTTGATAACGGCGGTTACAGGCGTGTCGGGAAGCGGCAAATCCTCACTCCTCAACGGCATAATTTATCCCCGTCTTGCCAATGCGCTCAACGGCGCTGCATTAACCGAGGGCGACTATGCTAAGGTGACGGGGGAGGAACACCTTGACAAAGTGATAAATATAGACCAAAGCCCAATAGGGCGTACACCCCGCTCCAACCCCGCCACATATACGGGAGTATTCACTCCAATACGGGAGCTGTTTGCTAAAACAACCGATGCCAAAGCAAGAGGGTATAATGCGGGGCGGTTTAGCTTTAATATTGCTGGAGGCAGATGCCAAAACTGTTCGGGAGACGGGATAATCAAGATAGAAATGCACTTTTTGCCCGATATATATGTGCCGTGCGAAGTCTGCAACGGTAAGCGATATAATAGGGAAACTTTAGAAGTTAAATACAAGGGCAAGTCCATATACGATGTTTTGGATATGACGGTTAGCGCTGCTTGCGAATTTTTTCAAAATATAACCAAGATTTATACCAAAATAAAGTGTTTGGATGATGTTGGGCTAGGGTACATCAAGTTGGGGCAGCCCTCCACCACGCTTAGCGGCGGTGAGGCGCAAAGGGTCAAGCTTGCTACCGAACTGTCAAAGCGCAGCACGGGCAAGACTTTTTATATTTTGGACGAGCCTACAACAGGACTGCATACGGCGGATGTGGAAAAATTGATATTTATCTTGCAGCGGCTGGCAAAGGGCGGCAATACCATAGCTGTTATTGAGCATAACCTTGACATTATCAAGACGGCGGATTACATTATTGACTTAGGTCCGGAGGGCGGCGACGGGGGCGGAAGTATTGTTGCCGAAGGTACGCCAGAGGAAATAGCCAAGGTGGACACAAGTTATACAGGGCAATTTTTGCGGGGCGTTTTGCCAAAGGACAAGTAAGCCCCAATAACCTTTTATAAAAAAGTGTTGAAAAATATTTATTTCCGTTTATAATGTAAGTAGTTGCAGGTTGGAATATATTTAGGGCAGGTTAAGGAGTAAAGCATTGCTTGCGGTTTTTTTTGCGTTTACAGGTGAAGAAAGGGAGAGGATAAACCAACTCATCTTATTGATAGCCACGGGCGACCGAAATGCTCTTGAGGAGTTTTACAAGAGCATAGGGGGCAGGCTTTTTTCTGTTGCCCTTGGGCTAATGCGCAACCGCCAAAATGCCGAGGATGTTCTGCACGACAGTCTGATTAGGATAGTAAGATATGCAAAAACTTTTAATAAAGGCACAAACGGCTATGCTTGGGCTTGCAAGATAGTAAAAAATACAGCGCTCAACAAGATAAAAAGCGAGGGCTATCGCCAAGGGCAAAACATAGATTGCTTTTTTCATCTTTCGTCGGGCGGCGACTTGTATGAGGAAAGGGGGAGAGCGCTGGATATTAAAAGTGCTATGCAAAATCTAAGCAGCGCCGAGCGCCTTGTAATATGGCTAAAGTACTACAACGATATGACGGTGAGAGAAATATCCCAACAAACGAATATGAAAAAAAGTACAGTACAAGATAATATTAAGAGAGCGGAAGAAAAATTGAAATTATTACTCAAATAACCGTACAAAATAGGTGTGTCGGTTGTTATAATTGTGAAGTGTTATGAAAAAAGACTATTTAATAAAAAAGAAATTGGATAGAATGGCAGATGAAATTCGCCCACCCGACCGAGTGCTTAGCGGCGCAAGGCGGGCTATCGCAGAAAATAATGAAAGGCAAGCGGCACGCCAGCCAAAGAGGTTTCGTGCGGTTGCCGCATTTGCCGCTGTTGTAATTATTGCTGTGGTATCTGTGCTTATCTATAATAATGTCAACAAAGATTCACCTCTTGCGCCTAACGGCGACCAATCCCCCTCCGACAGCCAACAAGATGCAACTCCTCCCCCCTCATATAAGTTATCAGAGTTGTCGGGAAGACTTGCTGGGGAACAAGACATAAGCGAGATAACAATTTTTGATTTGGGTGACAATACAGCACAGTTTTACCGTGTGTATCAAGATAAAAAAACGGGAGAAACAGCGGTAACAATCACCAAGGTTAAGAGCATTACCCCACAAGGCATGGACGAAGTGCTAATATTTGCCGATTTGGGCGGCGGGTTACAGGACCTGCAATCGCTCAAGACGAGCGGCAATATTTACCAAAAGGGAGAGCAAAAAATAACCTATACAGAAAGGTATGAGGACGGGGAATGGTATACCCAAGCCTACTATAATAAGGATGACACAGACTATTACTTGATGATTATGTCACCCACAAAAGGCATAGGCGAATATTATTTTACAAAAATTTTATAATTTTCCGTACAAAACCCATATCCCATTTGTTGTAATGGCAAAAGGAGAGTTATTATGAAAAAAAATATCAAAATAATTGCGCTTATAGTTATTGTTGCACTGTTTTCGGCGGTACTTATGTCTTGTACTGGTAATTATACGGGAAAGGATGACTACAATTATTATCCTGCCCAACCAGACTACGCTCAAGAGAGCGGCGATGAATTTACCGAGATAACCGAGAATAAGTTTTTAAAGGCAAGTGAGTTTCCCTCATCCTCTTTTGCTTTAACCGTTAGTACCGCCGCCTATCCCAACTTGAGGCGATACATTAATAATGGTTATAAAATTAACAAAAATCAAGTGAGAATAGAGGAGATTGTTAACTACTTTAAGTACGACTATCCCGCACCCAATGACGGCGACCCGCTTTCGGTACAGGCAAACTTTTTTGACTGTCCGTGGAACGAGGAGGCAAAATTGCTTACCGTAGGGTTGCGTGCAGAGGATGTAGAAATTGGCAGCATCCACAACAACCTAGTATTTTTACTAGATGTTTCGGGTTCTATGCGTGGGGCAGACAGGCTAGGATTAATGCAGAGCGCCTTTTTATTGCTCCTAGATAACCTTGGTGAAAATGATGTTGTTTCCATAGTCACTTATGCGGGTGGCGACAGCGTGCTTTTATCGGGTGCAAACGGTGCCGAAAAGGACAGGATTAGCAATGTAATAGATGATTTAGCGGCGGGCGGCTCTACTGCAGGAGCGGCTGGCATAGTCACGGCATATGAGCTTGCCGAGGAATACTTTATTGAGGGCGGCAACAACCGAGTGATTTTAGCAACAGACGGCGACTTCAATGTGGGCATTAGCAGCAGAGAAGGTTTGGAAAGCTTGATAACCCAAAAGAGAGAAAGCGGCATTTACCTTACCGCATTGGGATTTGGGTTTGGCAACCTCAAGAGCAATAACCTAGAAACGCTGGCAAATAAAGGCAACGGCAGCTATGCCTATATCGACACGATAAATGAGGCACGCAAAGTGCTTGTAGAGGAAATTGGCGGCACGCTGTATACGATAGCCCGTGACGCAAAAGCACGAGTGGAGTTTAACCCCGAATATGTGGATAGTTACAGGCTGCTTGGCTACGAAAACCTTTTGCTAACAGAGGAGCAATGGGAAGAGCCGGAGGCAGATGCAGGCGAGATAGGCGCAGGCTTTACCGTTACTGCGGTG
>JBAZCO010000058.1:0-10203 GCA_041654915.1 Clostridia bacterium
CCATACTTTCCAGCACAATTGGGTTTTGTATATCACATAGGGTATCGCCTGTGGAAATCTCTTTTAGTCCCACCAATGCGACGATGTCGCCCGCATAAGCCTCGTCTATCTCCTCACGGTGGTTAGCATGCATACGGAGTATTCTCCCAATACGCTCTTTTTTTCCCTTGGTGCTGTTTAGCACTGCGCCGCCAGAGCGCAACACTCCGCTATAAATGCGGTAGAATACCAATTTACCCACAAATGGGTCTGTCATAATCTTGAACGCCAAGCCCGCTAACGGCTCGGAGTCGCTGGAGTGGCGCTCCAGCTCCTCTTCCTTGTATAAACCCTTAATTGCGGGGATATCAAGGGGAGAGGGCAGCAATTCGACTATCATATCAAGGAGTTTTTGCACTCCCTTGTTTTTGTAGGAACTTCCGCACAATACGGGAACAATTTTCATTGCCACCGTAGCTTTTCTAAGTACGGTGAGAATTTCATTATTGGTGAACTTCTCGCCCGCAAAAAACTTCTCCATTAGTTGGTCATCACACTCGGCGCAAGCCTCTACAATGTTTGCTCTCGCCTCGGCGGCGGCAGCCTTGTATTCCTCTGGGATTTCGGTATATTCAATTTCGTTGCCAAAGTTATCGTGGTAGAATATCGCCTGATTCTTAACAAGGTCGATTATCCCCCTAAAAGAGTTTTCCGCCCCTATGGGTAACACTATGGGAAGTGGATTGGTATGCAGCCTTGTCCTCATCATCTCTACAACATTAAAAAAGTCTGCGCCGTTTATGTCCATTTTGTTTACAAACGCTATTCTTGGCACACCGTATTTAACAGCCTGCCTCCAAACAGTTTCCGATTGCGGCTCTACGCCGCCCTTGGCGCAAAACAGCGCTACTGCGCCGTCTAAGACACGCAAACTGCGCTCCACCTCCATAGTGAAGTCCACATGCCCCGGTGTATCAATGATATTAATACAATGGTCTTGCCAACTTGTTGTGGTGGCGGCAGAAGTTATTGTTATACCTCTCTCCTGCTCTTGCACCATCCAATCCATAGTGGCATCGCCCTCGTGTACCTCGCCTAGGCGGTGGGTCTTGCCCGTATAGTATAGTATGCGCTCGGAAGTTGTCGTCTTGCCCGCATCAATGTGCGCCATAATTCCGATATTTCTTATTTTATCAAGCGGGTATTGCCTTTTCATAAAATCTCCTGTTGTATTCCGTGCCGCATATCGGCACGATGTAAAGTTCCTTTTCAAACGAAAAACGGTATGAAGACATACCGTTTACCCGTACAATTCTCCAACGACTACATATTGACAAATTTATATCAATATATAACCGTCTACCAGCGAAAGTGTGCGAAAGCCTTGTTCGCCTCCGCCATACGATGAGTATCTTCCTTCTTTTTGAAGGCTCCGCCTGCGCTGTTATAAGCGTCCATAAGTTCGCCTGCAAGCCTTTCTTTCATCGTCTTTTCGCCACGCTTTCTGGCGCTGTTTACCAACCAGCGAATGCCGAGGGTTTGTCTTCTATCCGGTCTGATTTCTAGCGGCACTTGATAGTTTGCTCCACCCACACGGCGGGCTTTAACTTCAAGAACCGGCATAACATTTTCAAGCGCTTTCTTAAAAATTTCGTCCGGGCTTTTGCCGAGTTTGCTCTCCATTATTTTAAATGCTTCATATGTTATATTTTGTGCTACTCCCCGCTCCCCATCCTGCATAATTTGGTTAATGAGTTTGGTAATAACCTTTGAATTATATATAGGGTCGGGCAAAACATCTCGTTTTGGTACTCCACTTCTTCTTGGCATTTTTTAAAAACCTCCTGTTTGTTTTACGGCGAACACGCTATTTGGGCATTTTTACGCCGTATTTGGAGCGTGACTGTTTGCGGTTTGCAACGCCAGCCGTGTCTAATGTTCCTCTTACAATATGATATCTTACACCGGGCAAGTCTCTTACTCTGCCGCCACGGATAAGAACAACGCTATGCTCTTGAAGGTTGTGTCCGACACCGGGGATATAAATGGTGCCTTCCATACCGTTTACTAGGCGCACTCTTGCGATTTTACGCACAGCGGAGTTGGGCTTTTTGGGCGTGGTGGTCGTAACCGAAAGACATACGCCCCTCTTTTGCGGATTGTTCTGCAAAAGGGGAGTTTTAGATTTTTCGACAAGACGCTTTCTTCCGTGCCTTATAAGCTGGTTAATTGTAGGCATTTGGGTTCCTCCTTTTTTTGCTTGTAGCCCTCCCGTCAACCCAAGAGGAGAGCTATCTTTATAAATTTACATTTTCCGTAAAAAAACATCCCGTCCTCGGCACACCATTCCGCAGAAAGGATATTTGATTTGCTTTTTTTGCCCCGCCGCCGCCTATTTTAGGATAGATATATTCCGCCAATAAATTGACATAAGAACAATAACAAGCCTTGTAATTATATCAGTTAGCAAATGCAATGTCAAACATATTTGGATTGTTTATGCTAAATATTATCAACAAAACACACAAACTTTAACACAATAAAGCCGTCTTTTGTGTTTGGCAATATTTTTTTGCTCTCTTTGGGCTAAAGTAACGGGCTACACCTAGCAGTTTGAGCAACTTATACTTATAGTGAAGGGTCGGCATCAAGGGAGAGGGGTGAGGGCTTTGTGCCAACAAGTAATTCCTCATAGGCGGCAACACCTATCATTGCGGCGTTGTCGGTGCAGAGGTATTTGGGGGGAAGTAAGATTTTTATGCCTTCACTTTCGCCCGCCTCTGCTAAAGCGGTGCGAAGTGCCGTATTAGCGCCAACGCCACCCGCAAGGGCGATTGTAGTTATCCCCGTCCTCTTTGCCGCCTTGATTGCGTTTTCTGTTAGGACAGCGACTGTTTCTTGCTGAAATGATGCCGCAAGGTTTGCAGCATTTATGGGGGTTTGCCGCATCTTGCCTTGATTTACCAAGTTTATGACTGCCGTTTTTAACCCGCTAAAAGAAAAGTTGAGATGCTTTTGATTTTTAAAAGCACGGGGGAGAGCATATGTCGGCTCGCCCTCTTTGGCAAGCCTTTCTATTTCCGGACCGCCCGGATACGGCAGCCCCAGCACCCTTGCAACCTTGTCGAAAGCCTCGCCTGCGGCATCGTCTTTGGTTGCGCCCAACTCCTCTATGTTGTCAAAGGAGTTTACCTTTAAAATCGAAGTGTGTCCTCCGCTTGCCAACAGGCAGATGAAAGGCGGTTGCAAGTGGGTATTTGCAATATAGTTAGCGGCAATATGCCCCTTTATATGGTTTATGGGAATAAGCGGAATCCCTAGCGCAAAGGCAAGCGACTTTGCATAACTGACGCCTACCAACAGCGCCCCCAAAAGCCCTGCGCCTTGCGTTACCGCAATTGCGGATATGTCGCCCAAAGTAACCCCCGCTTGGAGCAATGCATCGGACACCACGCCGTCTATCGTCAATATATGGTTGCGGGAAGCAATTTCTGGCACAACGCCCCCAAACCGTCTATGAATTTCTATTTGAGACGCTATCACAGAAGACAGCACTTCCCTGCCCCTTGTTACAGCGGCTGCTGTTTCGTCACAGCTTGTTTCTATGGCAAGAATCAAAGTATCTGTTCCGCTGACATTGCTTTTAGCTAGCTTGGCAACTTCCCGCTCTGCGATTATTTTGGTTGATTTTTTTGCTTGCTCGTAATATTTACTCATCGCCTTGCAAGCGCAAGCATAATTACGCAGTCTGCGCCTCCTCCCTTTAACACTCTTGCGCACTCGTTAGCGGTTGCTCCCGTGGTTACAACATCATCTATGAGGAGAACGGTTTTTCCCTTTAAGACATCCTTTTTAAATCCTCTTCTGAATGCAAATGCATTTTTTACATTCTCCGCTCTTTTCGCCTTGTCGCTAAGCGTTTGGTCTTGCGCAGACCGCACACGCTCTAAGGGAAAAATAAGTTCGGCATAGTAAGATGCGGCAAAAATTTCTGCTACATTTTTGTTATGCTCAAACCCCCGCCGCCTAATCGCCTTTTTGTCGGACGGCACATACGCAATAAAATCGGCACGCTCGCCGCTTGCCATAAAATAATCTAGCAGATGCTTTGCAATATATTGATAATAAAAAGTATTGCCGTTATCTTTATAGCCTATGATAATTTTGCTGATTACTCCGTCATAATCAAAGGGAGCTAACAGCTTATCAAAATACGGCTTGGCAACCATACAAGAGCGGCACAACCGTCCGTCCTCTATATAAACGGCGCAGTCCTCGCAAGTTTTGCCCTCACGATAGGGCAGCTTATGGGCGCATGATGTGCATAGCGAATGCCGTCTTTCCGCATTTTTAAGTTCTTTGCCGCAGTCCAAACAAACCAACCCCTCGGGAAAGAGTGAGTCGGAAAAGGTTTTGATAATATTATTTGTCCGCTGTCTTATGTTTTGCAAGAACGGGCGGAGTTTAGGTTCAACATCTTGGCTTTTGACAGGTTTTCCCATATTAAATCCTTTAATAATGTATATCTTTTTGCGGTAAAATTATTGCTTACCATTTTGCCCAGCACGGAGCGTGACCCCACAATGACAACGATATTTTTTGCCCGAGTCACGGCGGTATATAACAGATTGCGGCTAAGCAGCATATATGAACTGCCCGACAGAACGAGAATGACAGCGGGGAACTCTGAACCTTGACTTTTATGCACGCTTACCGCATATGCTAACATCAACTCATCCTGCGCCTCTCTTGGATAAACTACAAGCCGCTCATCCTCAAAGAGAACGGACATTTCCCCGTTTTTAGCTATGTTCTTAATATATCCGATATCTCCGTTAAAAACACCCTCTCCGACTTCGTTATAACTGCCAAACCTTTCCCACTTGAGCGTGTAGTTATTAACAGAGTGCATAACTTTGTCGCCCTCTTTAAAAACTGTACCATTAACCGTCACTTCTCGCCCGTTGGGGTTTAGGGACTGTTGAATAAGTTTGTTAAGGTTTTCCACCCCCGCTGTTCCTCTTTTCACAGGAGAAAGCACCTGAATTGATTCTGTTGGTATCCCAAAGTGGCGAGGTATGCGTTCTTTGAGCATAGACACCACAGTGGCGGCAATGTCGTAAACATCCTCTTTTTGGTCAAAAAAGAAGTCCTTGGAGCGGTTATCGATTAAAGGCATTTCGCCGTTATTTATGCGGTGAGCGTTTACTACAATCAAGCTATCGGCATCTTGGCGGTAAATCTCGGTTAGCGATATGACAGGCATAATATCGCTTGCTATCACATCGGCAAGAATGTTGCCTGCGGAAACGGAAGGCAGTTGGTCTTTATCTCCAACAAGTATCAGCCGTGTTTTTTGCGGCAATGCCTTTAGCATAGCGTTGAATATAAAAATATCCGCCATACTTATCTCATCTACAATGACAGCATCCGCCTCCAAAGGGTTTAACTCATTGTGCTTATACGACAACTTTCCGCTTGAAAATTCTGCCCCCAGCATACGGTGAAGTGTCTTGGCGTCTCTCCCCGATGCCTCGGACAGCCGCTTTGCCGCCCTGCCCGTGGGGGCGCACAAAAGCACTTCCAACCCTCTTGCCGACAACAGTTCTAGGATACATTTTATAATTGTGGTCTTGCCCGTGCCAGGACCGCCCGTAATGACAAGCGCACCGCAATTGATAGCCGAATATACCGCCTCCTTTTGCTTAGAGTGAAGGTAGATATCGTTCTGCTCCTCGTATATGGACACTTCTTTAGTTACATTAATATCTAGCGCATCGGCGCTTGTGCAAATGTTAACTAGCCGTGCGGCTATTGCATTTTCCGTGTTGCTATATAGAGAAAGCGCATATGCTTTACCGCCGTTTTCCTCATCCTTTTTATCAAAAACTCCTAGCTTGCCGTTGAGGAGCATTATGCGAAACAATCCCTCTATCCTATCCCTATCCTCCGTTTCAAGCAGGCGTGCTGTTTCGTACACCAAAGTTTCGGATGGTAAAAATGTATGTCCGTTTTTGTTTGCCGCCTCTTTGAGAATATGGCTGATGCCCGCCATTATACGGAAGTCGCTATCCCTCTCCACCCCCAACTTGACCGCAATTTTATCGGCGGTAATAAAGCCTATGCCGTCAATATCATCTATCAAGCGGTAAGGGTTTTCTAGCAAAATTTCCGATGCCCTATCCTCATAACTCTGATATATCTTTAAGGCTTGCCCCATTGTTACGCCGTATTTTTGCAGAAAAAGAATGGTGTTTTGCATACCTATTCTTTTTTTATAGCTTTCGGCAATTTCTGTCGCTTTTTTTGCGCCAATTCCCCTTACTTCAGTAAGGCGCATAGGGTCTTTTTCCATAATTTCAAGGGTTTTAAGCCCAAAGTGCATAACAATTGTTCTTGCGGTTATCTCACCAAGCCCTTTAAATAGCCCGCTCCCCAAATAAGCTATCATACCATTTATGTCGGTGGGTGCGTCAAAGGTAACATTGGTTACCTCAAACTGCTCGCCGTACTTGGTGTTAGAGCGTTGTTCGCCTGTTAAAGTAAGCGCTTCACCAACTTCTAAAGAGGGAAAAATGCCGACGGCGGTAATCAGCCGCCCATCGGCAAAAAAATCTAAAACAGTATAGCCATTTTCCTCATTGCGGAATATGATATTTTCTACCGTTCCGCTCAAAACCATTATATGCTCCTTAGCAAACAATGTTGGGGAAGAGTTTTTTTAGCTCATCCGCCTTGTCTGTCTTTTCCCATTGAAAACCTTCTCTCCCAAAATGCCCGTAACTTGCCGTTTGCGCATAACAAGGTGTTCTTAGTGAAAGCGCATCTATTATTGCTTGGGGACGGAAGTCAAATACTTTGGGGAGAGCTTTGGCAATTTCGTCATCGGATACCTTGCCCGTGCCAAAAGTGTTTACGGCAATAGACACAGGATTTGCCTTGCCAATCGCATATGCAACTTGAAGTTCGCACTTATCGCTAAGCCCTGCCGCAACAATATTTTTTGCCGCATAGCGTGCATAGTAAGTGGCGCTCCTGTCCACCTTGGTGGGGTCTTTGCCAGAGAAAGAACCGCCCCCGTGCGGCGCATATCCGCCGTAAGTATCGACAATGATTTTTCTGCCTGTAAGTCCGCTGTCGCCCATAGGTCCGCCTACAACAAACCGCCCTGTGGGATTGATATACATCTTGGTATCCTTGTCTATATATTGCTTAGGGATAGCAAAATTTATCACCTGCTCCGTGATATCACGGCGAAGTTTTCCCATATCTATTTCGGGGTCGTGTTGGGTAGATACGACTACCGCATCCACCCTTTTGGGTATCCCGTCTTGATATTCCACGGTGACTTGGGCTTTCCCGTCAGGGCGAAGGTATTTGATTATACCCTCCTTTCTCACATCGGCAAGCCGCTTTGTGAGAGCATGGGAAAGGGTGATTGCAAGCGGCATCAAGCTATCTGTTTCCCTTGACGCATAGCCAAACATCAGACCTTGGTCGCCCGCCCCAATTAAGTCATAAGCGTCACCTTTATCCCTATATTCAAGGCTGTTGTTTACACCCATTGCAATATCGGGCGACTGCTCGTCCACTGCCACCATAACGGCGCAAGAACGGTAGTCAAAACCATATTCGGGATTGTCGTAGCCCACTTTTCTTATTGTTTCACGGGCAACGCTGGCAATGTCCACATATGCGGAAGTGGTTATTTCGCCCATAACCAAAACCACACCCGTTGTTGCCGCTACTTCGCAGGCAACCCTTGCGGCGGGGTCGGTTTCGTATATGGCGTCCAAAATTGCATCCGCTATCTGGTCGCAAAGTTTGTCAGGATGCCCCTCGGTAACGCTTTCGGAAGTAAATAATTTTTTCATTGCTCTCTCTTTTGCTGGTATAATATGGATTTAAATAATAAACCTCATATTATATTATTCAGCTTTATCGTCATAGGCGTAGTCGTAGTCAATTTCGGCGGGGAAGGTGGGTGTACGCCTTTCTTGGGTGGCATCTGCAACCTTTTCCACTTCGATATTGCGATAAATCTTTAACCCTGTACCTGCGGGTATAAGCTTGCCAATGATAACATTTTCCTTTAGTCCGATTAGGTGGTCGGTCTTACTCTTTATGGCGGCCTCAGTTAGCACCTTTGCCGTCTCTTGGAAGGATGCGGCAGACAAGAACGAGGCTGTTGCAAGCGCCGCCTTGGATATACCCAGCATAACACGCCCGACGGTTGCGGGTGTGCCGCCTTCCTCAAGCACTCTTTCGTTTTCTTCTTCTACCGTATTGATATCCACCAACTCATTCATAAGCAGTTTGGTATCCTTGGGGTCGCTAATGCGCACCTTGCGGAGCATCTGCCTAACTATTACTTCAATGTGCTTATCATTGATATGCACGCCGTTGGCACGGTAGGCAGATTGCACTTCTCGAATCATACTTTCCTGCACGCCGTGTACACCCTTGGTGCGAAGCACATCTTGCGGGTTGATTGAGCCGGCAGTAATTGGGTCGCCCGCCTCTATGAATTGATTGGTCTTTACAAGTATCTTGGTGTTCTTGGGAATTTTATATACAAACTCCTTGCCGTCGGCGCTGGTAACTGTGGCAACATAGGACTTTATTTGCTCCATACCCGAAACGCTAACTTCCTCCTTGAGTGCAACCGTACCCGATACATCGGCGACAATTGCCTCGCCCTTTGGTTTTCTTGCCTCAAAGAGTTCTACAACTCTTGGCAAACCTTGGGTTATGTCTGCACTAGATGCAACACCGCCCGTATGGAAAGTTCTCATAGTGAGCTGTGTTCCCGGTTCGCCTATCGACTGGGCGGCTATAATGCCAACTGCCTCGCCCAACTTGACGGGATTCCATGAGGACATATTTGCGCCGTAGCACTTGGAGCATACTCCTTGCTTTGCCTTACAGGTGAGAATTGTGCGTATAACAACTTCCTTATTGCCCGCTTTTTTAATCTCTTTTGCCTGCTCTTCGCTAATCATCTTGCCTGCTGCGGCAATGATTTCGCCTGTTTTAGGATGTACAACATCTTTAATAGCATATCTGCCTGCAATTCTTTCCTCAATATCCTCAACAAGACGACCTGCCGAATCATAGATATCCTTAATAACCAAACCACGCTTTTCGCCGCAGTCCTCCTCACGGATAATCACATCGTGAGCAACATCGACCAGCCTTCTTGTTAGGTAGCCAGAGTCCGCAGTTTTGATAGCGGTATCCGCTCCGCCCTTTCTAGCGCCGTGAGAGGATATAAAGTATTCCAGCACGGACAGCCCTTCACGGAAAGACGATTTAACGGGGATTTCAATTATTCTGCCTGTGGGGTCGTTCATCAACCCACGCATACCAGACAGCTGTTTAATCTGTTGCATACTGCCTCTTGCGCCCGAGTCCGCCATCATCCAGATAGGATTGAATTTATCAAAGTTTTTAAAGTTTTCCTCAAGGTTCTTTTCCACCTTGTCGCTTGCCTCTTTCCAAATTTGAACGGTTTCGGCATAGCGCTCCTCGTTGGTGAGAATACCTCTCATATATTGCTTTTCTCTATCTACAACCGCCTCTTCCGCCTCTTTTAGAATTTTTTGCTTATCGCCGGGAATTTGCATATCAAACACACTTGCGGTGATTGCGCCTATGGTCGAATATTTAAAGCCCAATGTCTTTATCTTATCAAGCACCTTGGATACTGCGGTAGAGCCTTTGAGTTTAAAGCATCTCTCTACTATCTGGGACAGCTGTTTTTTGCCAACAAGGAAGTCAACTTCAAAGTCCAACATACTTTCGTTGGTGTCACGAGGCACAAACCCCAAATCTTGAGGAATAGCATCGTTGAATATAATCTTACCCACGGTTATCGGGATAAGCTTTTTGTATACCATACCGTCAATTTCTTTGGTGACACGCACTTTGATTTTTGCCTGCAAAGCAATGTCGCCCACTTCGTAAGCCATTTTTGCCTCGTCGGGGGAGATAAATAACCGCCCTTCGCCCTTTGCACCATCTTTTTCTTGGGTGAGGTAGTAAGTACCTATTACCATATCTTGGGTAGGGCTAACTATTGGCTTGCCGTCCGACAACTTGAGAATATTATTTGTAGACAGCATCAAAAACCGTGCCTCTACCTGTGCGGCTATGGATAACGGCACATGCACTGCCATTTGGTCGCCGTCAAAGTCAGCGTTAAAGGCTGCGCACACCAACGGG
>JBAZCO010000059.1:0-10030 GCA_041654915.1 Clostridia bacterium
GATTCCAATTAGTAGTATTGTAAAGTTTTGGGTTATATTCTGTGAGTATATCATCCAACTGTGCGTATTTTATCTCTTTTGCTATTGCTATCTTTCCGTTAAGAATAATAGCGTCAATTGCCGTATCATCATCACAGTTTTCTGCTGTTACTTGTTCTACAAAACTTTGTATAATAGTTTCGATTGTTTCTGGGATATCTTGCGAATCTGTTTGCTCTCTATAATAACTTTCTAACTCTGCTTGTACTTCATTTTGCTTGTCTTTAACCGTGGGTATACCGTCAAGCGCCTCAAATATTTCATTATCAACAGTAAATGCCTCTATATCCTCAAGACTATCAAGCCATATGATATCTTCTGGCATTTCTCCAATAATTCCCGTTACTATTGCCCAATTGTCTGGGCTATAATTAGACTCAAAATAATCTCCAAATAATTCAAGCAGCTTATCCTTTTTATCTTGTTCCAAACTGTCGGTTAAGTTAAATATAATTGTTCCGTATGTATCATCTTTTAATTGGTAGACAACCTTATTCTCATCTGTATCCAAAGCTGCGCTGTAATTATCTCTGTTTAATATTGGCAGCACAGCGCTAACACTTACCCCCGGGTAGTCTAAATGTGTAGCTGACATTTGTCCCACAGAATTTGCGGTAGGTGGGTTATAAACATCCCACAAATAGCCCTCATCATTTGCCATAGGCAGGTCGTAGTTAAAAGTAATCACCCCGTAAGTTGTGTCTTTGAGGGTATAGGTGATTTGGGGATTTTCGTCATCAAAACTATCGTTGATAACATTATAGTCGGTGGTGTTTAGTGCGATAAGTGTGATATCTCTTGTTACGGTATCATTGCCTATTGCCGTTTGGCGGGCTACACCGTCTGCAAGTGCAGTAGGGGCAGTTATTACGACTGCATCTTGAAACTCATATTCCCATATTAAACTTGTATCGCTTGGCATACCAAAAAGGTACTCGTCACGGTCGTTGGTAAAGATGCCGTTAGAAATATCTGTATCGCTAACGATTGTGCCAAAAACGGTATTCCTAGTATATTTGTTAGAATAAATGCCAACCTCACCCGTAAAAGCATTATAATCGCCATAGCCGACATTGACCAAAACAGCGCCGAGATAAATATTATTAACGCTCCCGCCGCTCAAAATGCCGCCTTCAATTGTACCGCCGCTTACATTGCTGGTAATATTAACATCACCAGCCACATAAAAATTACCCGAAACAACAATAGCGCCGCCGTTTTTACCGCTTGCACAAGTGTTGTCTGTTATTGCTCCGCCTGCAAGAACAAATTCTTGTATTGGTGCAGTCGTATATTGATAAATCCCGCCACCATGTGCAGTAGAGGTATTTAGGGATATTTCTCCTCCCGTCATTATAAAGCTGCTGCTGTTTATATAAACTCCGCCGCCGCCATAGTTGCCTCCGACTTCATTGCCGTATATTTTGCCGCCTGACATAGTGCTGGAGGATTTTATAAGTATCAATCCCCCGCCGCCTGATTTGGCAGTGTTATAAGAGATTTCTCCGCCCTTTATTATTACCGTTGAGTTAATATCGGAGTAAACTCCGCCGCCGCTCCCCGTGTTGTATATACTGTTTTGGGAGATTTTTCCGCCCTCAAGTATAAAAGTGGCATTGTCCTTTAGACCAACACCGCCGCCGTACAGCGATTGATTGCCCGAGATGTTCCCGCCTTTCATGACAAACATACTGGATGTTTTACAAACAATTCCTCCTCCAGCAAAGCTTGAACTCGGATTGTTAGAATTATATCCGCCCGTTATAACCCCAGCGCCGCTTATAGAGTTGTCGTCAAGAACGAAGTTGCCCTCATTGATGATAACCGCACCATTTGCGATTGCAGTTTTAAGCCCACGGTCTATGGTATAGCTGTTCAAGTCAAGGGTGATAAATGCGCCGCTGTTTATGGTTAGAGCCGCTGTGGTATTCACATTTTTTAGTAGCTTAACTTCCGCTCTTTCTTCTTCGCTTGAAATAAGTGCGTTTGCGGCAGCAAAAGCATCTGTTAGGCTGGTATAATAGGTATCGGTAGATAAAATCACCGCCACATTTTCGCTTGTTGCTATGGCATTACAAGCACTTTGCACATCACCTAACGAAAACTCCGCTATTTGCTCCAATGTTGTATATCCATTTACTTGGTCTTTCGCATTATCGATGATTGCCGTTAAGCTATTCCAATCAGCAGTGGCATAGTCGCTTTTTGCATATTCCTCTAATAAAGCATCTATTTCGGCAAGCAAGGCATCCTTTGCCGCTATTTTCTCAATGGTTTCTACTTCGTTTATGCTCTCTTTGACATCCTCAACATAGTATTCTACTGCGTCTATGGTTGTTAATTCTTGCACCTCCGATATGGCAGCTGCTAATATATCTTGAATGTCTTGCCATTTTTCAGAGGAGTAGTTGTCTATATTTAAATTATCTACATAGCTTTCCAATTCAGCAATCTTGTCTTCCTTTGCCGCAGTTAATGCAATAGTATCTATCTTGTATATACTCTCTTTGGCACTCGCAGTATAATCTTCCACCGATTCTACGGTTGTTAATTCTGGCACTTCCAATATCGCATTCGCTAACAGTCCTTGTATCGCTTGCCAATTGTCTGCGGTGTAGTCAGTTTCAGTTAAGCTGTCTACATAGGCTTGCAATTCGGTAATCCTGATGTCCTTTATTATCGGCAGAGCATCGCTCCACTTTAAGTTTTCACCGTCTGGCATACCCAAAAGACCCGTATCTCGGCTATTAATAAAGTTGTGAGCACCGGCATACCCCAATGGATTGTTGCCAAACTTAGCGTCCTTAGTGTAATCATTAACGGCATATACATAAGCTTTACCGCTAAAATCACTTGTCTGGTTGAGGTAAAAGTTTGATGGCAAGTAGACATCTTTTGCCTCTTTTGTAGTGCTGCTTGATGTTGCTTGATAGTAGTTGTCATAAATTTTAGCACTTCCGCCTATGTTCAGCTTTGCATTACTATGTGCCAAATGAACAGCGCCTGTGTCTGATTTACCAAATATTTTGTTGTCCTTTATCTCCCCACCGGTAATATTTACTTCCACTGCAGCAGAGCTATGAATAATACCGCTTGTGTTTGTTATGTAATTATTTTTTATTTCTCCGCCGCTCATATTTAGCGTGCCTGTCGCCATGAAGACAGCAACTCCAGTGGTAGAAATGTGAAAGTTTTGGATAACAGCGCCATCTTTGATATTTAGGGTTGAGTTATCTCGCAAATAAAATGCACACGAAGCACTTGTTACAGTATTTTCATCACGCAGTCCGTCAAAAATTATATTTTCAATGGTGACGGTGACGCCGATTGATACATATTGAAATATGTTTGCTGTGGTTTTATTTGCGGGGGATATTGTATACCTTTCTCCCTCTGCGGAAGTAATTGTAAATGATTTTTTCCAGTCTGTCCCTGATGCTAAAGTAGCATCTGCCAACAATTCTATTGTCTGCCCTGATGACAGTGCATTATACGCTTGCGCTATGCTTGAATAATAAGTGTCGGTCTCTTTTATCCTTGCCACATTTTCCGCCGCATAAGCAGTCGTATCTGGCGAAGCCTGCGAAACAGGAGCGATAAAAGCCATATAGCTAATCATAATAAGAAAAGCAAGCGATATAATAAAATAGTTTTTAATTCTTTTATTTTTTCCCCTATTTGTTGCAGAAAACTTTTCAGAAAGTCTATAATATATGCGCCCGAAAAACCTCATTCTTTCCATAATTTAGCTCCTTTGTACCAAGTTATAAGTATAATTATTGTTAAATTGTGTAATATTTCAACAATATTATTACACAAATTCCATAAGAAATCAATATATTATCAAATGTTTTCTTTTATATTAAAAATAAAATAATATATTATATAAATAAATACCCCTTTAGAACTAAACAAAAAGAGTTAATCTATATTAAAAGTTATTATAATTTTAGTGCCGCATCAAATTGAATATATAACAATTTGAGTATATAACAATACCAAATTAAGAGTGCTAACTAAGTCTATTGCATCAAATTGGACGCTAAATAAATAAAAAGCGCATATTTTTAGAGCCAACTTGCAACTTTTTTTGTATTCTCATTATTTATTTTAAAATTTAATTGCAATTTTAGGATGCAACAAATTTATATACAAAAAATAAATTTTTGAAAAGTTATTGACAAATGTCAGAAATAGTGTATAATAATAATTGACATATGTCATAAACTAATAAGGAGGTGATATTTATGCCAAGAAGAGATGGAACAGGACCTATTGGTCGAGGAGCAATGACGGGCAGGGGACTGGGTCTTTGCAATAGTTTCAACAATCCAACTTATGGATATGGCAGGGGCTTTGGATTAGGACGAGGCAATTGCCGTAGAAATCCTATACATAACGAGAGTTCAAAAGATTTTTTAGCCCAACAAAAAAAGGTTTTAGAAGCTAGACTTGAAGAAATTAACAAAGAGCTCAGCAACTAGAAACAAGTAAAGAAAAATGCGAAGGGACGCCTTCTCATTTTCTTTATATAAGAGGTAAATATGGCAAGACCAAAAAAATGGAGAAAGGTGTGTTCTCTACCGAAAACCAACCGCTTTGGACCGCTTAACGGCGCTGATAGCGGTAGGCTAGTTGTTATGTCGATAGACGAATACGAAACAATCCGCTTGATAGATGTAGAGGCTATGACGCAAGAAGAATGTTCAGTGCGTATGAATGTTGCACGCACCACCGTACAAGGAATTTACGACCAAGCAAGAAAGAAAATTGCCGATTCGCTTGTAAACGGCAAAATGCTCATCATTGAAGGCGGCGAATATCAGCTTTGTGATGGGCTTGGCGGGCATTGCGGAGGAACGGGTTGCGGCAGACACAGAGGCAGAAGACACGAAGAATAATAGTATTTAGGACTACATAAAAAAATCAATTGTGCTTTTGCCCTCAGCATCGGCTTGTACATAGCGCTACCCAAAATTATAAAAAATCATTAAATTAAGGAGATGGAAATGAGAGTTGCAATACCGATAAATCAAAGAGATATAAAATCAGAAGTATACCCTTCATTTGGAAGAGCGCCATATTATCTTATGTATGAAACCAATGATAGAACAAGTATTTTTCTAGACAACACAGCGGCGCTAAGCGCAGGAGGCGCAGGCATTAAAGCAGCACAACTCCTTTTAGACAACGATGTAAAAGTGATTATTGCGCCAAGATACGGTGAAAATGCCGCCAAAGTACTTGCAGATGCAAATGTAGTCGTATATAAAAACATTGTTGGCAGCGCAGAAGATAATATAAAAGCTTATGAAAACAAGGAGCTCAATGTGTTAGCAGACATCCACTCAGGACATCATAGTAATGGCAAGTAAAAAGATTGCTATCTTGAGCGGGAAAGGTGGCACAGGAAAAACCTTAATATCCGTTAACCTTGCTGCGGCAGAGGGTAATTCTTATTATGTAGATTGTGATGTTGAGGAGCCCAACGGTCACTTATTTTTCAAACCTCAAATTATAAAAAAGAAAAATATTTTTGTAAAGATACCCAATATAAATAATACACTTTGCAATGGTTGCAGAGATTGCGTCAATTTTTGCAAGTTCAATGCGCTTGCGTATGGCAAACAAGTAATAGTATTTGAAGAAGTTTGCCATTCTTGCGGGGGGTGTATGCTTGTATGTCCAACACAGGCAATAACAGAAAAAGACAAATTAATTGGTGTAATAGAAGAAGGAATATCAGGCAAAGTAAATACAATTACCGGCATAATGAATACAGGCGAAGTATCAGGCGTACCAATTATAAAAGAATTGTTGAGCATTATTAAAAACGCTATTGGATTGATTTTTATAGACTGTCCGCCGGGGAGCGCTTGTGTTGTAATGGAGAGCGTTAAGGATGCCGATTATTGTATTTTGGTTACCGAACCTTCAGTTTTTGGTGCGCACAACCTTGATATGGTGTATCAGCTTGTAAGTCTATTTGGCAAAAAGTGCGGGGTTGTGTTAAACAAATGTGAGGCGGGTTACAATCCATCAGAAGATTTTTGCACAAAGAATAACATTGAAATTCTTGCCAAAATTCCTTTTGACAAGAATTTATGCTCATTAAATTCAAACGGCAAAGTAGCAGTAAGGGAAAACTATGTAAACAAAGATTTGTTTTATTCACTTCTAAACAAAGTTAAGGAGAATATAAAATGAAACAGCTCTTAATCATTAGCGGCAAAGGCGGGACAGGAAAAACTACCGTCGCAGGAGCATTTATTAAATTACTGCAAGCAAGAGCATATGCCGATTGTGATGTGGATGCGCCTAACTTACATTTGATAGTAAATCATAGCGGAAAGGCAGAAAAAAAAGAATATCACGGCTTACCCAAGGCGCATATTGCCGCTAATTTATGTATAAAATGTGGGTTGTGCGAACAAAATTGCAGATTTGATGCGATTCATCACGGGCAAAGTTTTTATATTGATGATTATGCCTGTGAAGGCTGCGGTGTCTGTCAATATGTATGCCCAGCCAGCGCTATATCGTTAAGAGAAAAAACAGCGGGAGAATTAATGCTTTATAAAAACAACTCCGTTTTTTCTACTGCGCAGCTAAAAATGGGGAATGGAACTTCGGGAATGTTGGTTTCGGAAGTTAAAAAACAAATGAAAGATGCAGCAGCAAAAGATGTTACCATAGCAATTATTGACGGTTCACCCGGTATAGGTTGTCCCGTCATAGCATCTCTTTCGGGCGTAGATTTGGCGCTAATTGTTACAGAGCCGTCTATTTCTGGCATAAGCGATTTGATAAGGATGATAAAAACAGCAAGGCAGCTTGGAACGGCAATAGCTGTTTGCATTAATAAATATGATACAAACCTAAAAAACACAAATACGATTGAAAAATATTGCAGCGATAATAAAATAGCATTTGTTGGTAAAATTCCTTATGATAAAAACGCTATAACAGCGATTAATGACGGGAAAAGCATAGTTGATGTAGATTGCCCTGCCGCAAATGCTATAAAAAAAGTTTTTAACAATACATTAATTATAAAGGAGTTATAAATTCAAATGAGCAGAGAATGTGACGGAAAATGCAAAACTTGCAGCGAAGACTGCGAGGAAAGAGATTTGCGAAAAGAGTCTAACAATCTTAGCAAAATCAAAAAGGTTGTTGGCATTATGAGCGGTAAAGGCGGCGTGGGGAAGTCAATTGTTACCTCAATGCTTGCCGTTCTTGCAGAAAGGAATGGGTTAAAGACGGCAGTACTTGACGCAGATATTACAGGTCCGTCCATACCCAAAGCATTTGGCATAACAGGTAGGGCAGATGCTTGCGATTTGGGCTTGTTCCCCGTCCAAAGCCACAAGGGAATTAAAATAATGTCCGCCAATCTTTTGCTTGAGAATGTCGCCGACCCAATAATTTGGCGAGGTCCGCTAATTGCAAATATGGTGAAACAATTTTGGACAGATGTCATTTGGGACGAAGTCGATATTATGTTTATAGATATGCCCCCGGGAACAGGAGATGTGCCGCTAACCGTATTCCAATCTATTCCCGTGGACGGCATAATTGTAGTGACATCTCCGCAAGAATTAGTTGCTATGATAGTAGAAAAAGCAGTCAATATGGCAGGAATGATGAAAATACCTGTTCTTGGCATCATTGAAAATATGAGTTATGTCAAGTGTCCCAACTGTGATAAAAAAATAGAGGTGTTTGGGAAAAGCAATCTTGAAAGCATAGCCAAAAATCACAATATTGATATCTTAGGCAGAATTCCCATTGACCCTAAGCTTGCAGCGGCTTGCGACAAAGGTATGATAGAGTTGTTTGACGGCAATTGGCTAGATAAGGCAATAGATAAAATTAAAGATTTACCGCAAAAAGCAAGCTATGCAAAAAAAACAGCAAGCAAATATTAGGTATTAGCAACCTAATTATTAAAAATATAAGTAAAAAGGAGCATATAAGTAATGAAAATAGCAGTAGCATGTGAAGGCAAACAGATTACAGAACATTTTGGACATTGTCAAAACTTTATGATTTTTGAGGTTGAAAACGATAAGATAGCAGGTGTAAATTCCCTTCCTAACCCTGGGCATAGACCAGGTTTTTTACCCAACTTCTTAAATGAATTAGGTGTCAATGTTATAGTGTCAGGCGGAATGGGCGGGGGCGCTATAAATATTTTTAATGAAATAAATATAAAAGTAGTCACAGGCGCAAAAGGCGATGCAGAAACAGCTGTCAAGCAATACTTATCTGGCAACCTTAAATCCACAGAATCTGTTTGCCACGAACACAAGCACAAGGATGAATGCGGCAACTAGCTATTTCCGTCGGATTCAAAGAATGTACAACCCCTCTGTCCAACTATCATTATGTGGGATAATAGAGGTCAAATATAGGTAGGATACAGGCAGGGGTAGCACGCACCCTTGGTAAATTCATTTACAAAACCATACCAAGCAGATAAAGTATGTTCCTGTTTATGGCAAAACAGCCAATTCTGGTAGAGTAACGCTAAGTTAGTTTGCAAAGGGAGTTGGATAAATTGACTTATTGAGCATTAAATGGTACAATAAAAATCAGCATAAATAAACAGGAGCTAATGGTGAAAGTAGGAATTATAAGGTGCGCACAAACAGAAGATTACTGTCCTGGCACAACAGATTTTCTTATGATTAAAAACAAGCAAGGTGCATTTGAGGGCGTGGAAGAAGATATAGATATTATAGGCTTTATAAATTGCGGTGGATGTCCTGGCAAAAAAGTCATATTAAGGGTGAGAGAGCTGGTTAAAAGAGGTGCGGACACAATTGCTTTTGCGTCTTGTATAACTAAAGGTAATCCCATTGGGTATGCTTGCCCCTTTTCAAAAAAGATGCAAGACCTTGTAAAGAAAGAATTTGGAGATGGCATTAGATATATGGACTATACTCACTAATCCAGAATTGTTATAATAAAAACCAATCAAGCACTTTAACTAGTGCTTTTTTATATGCAAAAAGGAGAAATTATTGGAGCAAAATATGGTAAAGACATAAGGAATGATATAATAGAGATGAAAGCGAACTAACAATTTTGTATTATATAAAAAATAAAATCCCCTCTACTATTGCCATTTTTGTCCAATTATTATATAATGCTAATATTGATAAGTATACGGACTAGGTCATATTATGCTAAAAAAATGGATAGATTTTCAAATATTAGAGAAATTTTTTGAAAAAATTTTATCTAAACACCTTGTTTTTGGAGTCTACCATATACTTGATTTAACGTTTGTGGGATGGTTTAAGGACGCTGAATTGGTCAATGAATGGAATTTTGAGAAAGATACAAAAAGTGACGATAAATTAGTTCTATATGCAAAATTTAAATAAAACGGAGGAATTATTATGCAAATAATGCTGAGCGTCTTACATTTGCGCATGAGTTTGCCCATCTGTTGTCGGGGCATTTATTCGACAATGTAAAGCTTCGGGTATACGAGAAACGCACGCACAATAATAGAAAAACTTGAGCGGTGTCCGATTCTTTGGACACCGCTTTTGCAATAAGGGTATTATAAAAATTATACTGGAGGACGGTTAAGATATGTCAATACAAAGGGCAGAGAATGACCCGAAACGAGTATTTTGTGGAGCTAATGCAAGGGAATCGAACCCACGCCTCGTCCTTTCGTCGCAATGCGTGCTTGTTGTTGTCTTTCACCGTGTGAAAGCCAACCTTTTGCACGCTTGCTCCTCTTCCCCACCGCAACTTTTTGCGGCGGGGTCCCCGAACTAATCCTTGGTAAGGACTCGGTAAAAATGAAAAAGCACCCTAAATAAGGTGCTTTAATGGAGCTAATGGTGGGAATCGAACCCACGACCTCGTCCTTACCAAGGACGCGCTCTACCGACTGAGCCACATCAGCAATTATTTAACTTTTAGTATCAGCCCACACTTGTCAAGGATGAGATTTAACAATTGAACT
>JBAZCO010000060.1:0-10013 GCA_041654915.1 Clostridia bacterium
TAAAAAAAGACATTATAAACAAAGTCACACCTGTAAAAATATAATATTTTATTCGTCTTTTGTCCAATGCAGCTATAAATAGCTCCTTAAAATTGATTGGAATGCGGATTTTTTTATTTGAAATTATGCCATCTGGCATTGCAGAACGGTCTAAAAGAAACTTTCTTACTAACCGTTTTTCAATAAATTTACAATTTATATTAAGTCTTGCCGCAAGCACCATTACCCGCCTATCTGTGCGGCGGCTAAGGATAAGCGCATTGTCTATTGATAACTCTACACATTTTCTATATAGTAGCGCAATATCCTCCTCTGTTGTATCGGCAAACTTGTAGTTGGAAAATACCAAGACTTTGCCGCTATTTTTATTTATCACAAAAAATGGCGGGCAAAGCTCTAAGCGCATATTCTCTGGCAATGTATTGTAAAAATACTCTGCTGATTTATCTCTGCCCATCAATGCAAGGGCAGCGCACATTTCCGTTGAGGAAAGGTTTTTCCAACTTTTTTTTCTAGACAGCAAAAACGCACGCACCATACGAGCGAGCAAAAACACAAGTGCGGCGAGCAGAAAGCCGTAAGTTGGCTCTCCTGTGATGTATGCGCCCCAAGCGTAAGACACCAATATTATCGATAAACTGAATATTATATTGTCTGCAACCTTTCCCACGCATATATTATTGACTGCAAAATAATTAATATATGGTTTTTTCTTCTTTTCTTTAATAATAAATATCCTTAAAGATAAGAACAATATTATCTATGGAAAAACATTAAGATAAGAACAATATTATCTATGTAAAAACATTTGATTTACCTTATTAATATATGGTATCATATAGCTATTCAGGGCGGGGTGCAAGTCCCCACCGGCGGTATAGTCCGTGAGCCTCTTGGCAGATTGGGTGCAACTCCCAAACCGACGGTTAAAGTCCGGATGAAAGAATAAAATTATAAATAAAAGTCCATTTGCCCTGTAAATAGTTATTTACGGGCTTTTTGTTTATAAAAGAGGCAAAAAATGCAGAACAAAAAACGCTTTTCGGGCAGAATCTCCACAAAAAAAATTGCAACCCTTGCTATACTATCCGCACTTGGTGTGGCACTTGCTATGCTTGTACGCTTTCCCTTAATACCGTCTGCGCCATTTTTGGAGTATGATGCCGCAGATATCCCGATTTTTTTGGGAACATTTATGTACGGACCAATCGCCGGGTTAATTATGACGGTGGTGGTGAGCGTGATACAAGGCGTGACAGTTAGCGCACATAGCGGATACATAGGAATAATTATGCACATCTTTGCAACAGGCTCATATGTGCTTGTGGCAGGATTAATTTATAAATTTAAAAGAACTTTTAAGGGCGCATTGCTATCCGTATCCATAGCGTCTTTGGTGATGATAGTGGTAATGGTGTTTTGGAATATTATCTTTACACCTATATTTATGGGAGTGGATAGGGATGCAGTTTATGCAATGCTACTCCCCGCAATTATACCTTTTAACGCTATAAAAGCAGGAATAAATAGTATTTTTACGCTAATTCTATACAAAAGAGTGAGTAAATTTTTCAAATGGCTTACCAAAGAAAACGAAACAAACGGTAAGTTGAGAAATAATAAATAATAAAGTTGAAATTTGTTGGTTTTTAGGCTATAATTATTCTTATGAAATTAGGAGTATTTGGCGGCGCATTCGACCCCTTGCACAAAGAGCATATAAAGATTATCGAGGAGAGTCGCCGCATTCTTGCACTTGACGGTGTAATTTTACTTCCTACAATCAATCCACCTCACAAAGAACAAGCATCAACATCCTTTGAACATAGGGTGGAAATGCTAAAGGTTTGGGCAAAGGGCAAGGATTATATTTTTATTGATGAAACCGAAAAAGAGCTTAACTACAAAAACAGCTATACTTACCGAGTACTTCCGCATCTAGTAAAAAAATATAAGGGTGCGGAGCTAATATATATTATTGGCGGGGATAGTATGCTACGCTTTCATACTTGGATGCGTCCCGAAAGAATTGCGGGAACTATTAAGATTGCGGCGGCAGGGCGGGAAGGATACCCCAATTTGTTGGAGGCAATTTCGGCGGCACAAAGGCGGTACGGCGCAGATATCACTTTGCTAAATATCACAGGCAGCAGTGTGTCGTCGGCAGAGCTTAGGGCGTGCCTTGAGCTTGGTCTTGATACCAAAGACAATGTTCCAGAGGAAATTTTAGCATATATATCCCAAAACAATCTATATACAAAGCATTGCAAGCTTGTTGCAGCAGTTAGGACGGCATTAAGTCCTAAATTATTTGCTCACTGTGCAAGAACAGTCGCCTTTGCCATGAGGTATGCGGGTATTCTCAACCTTCCGTCCGACAAAGTTTTTTATGCCGCACTCCTTCACGATATCGCAAAAGAAAGACAGCCCATACTCCCCCAGCACTCAATATTTTTGCCAAAGATAGTGCATCAATACGATGGGCGAACGGTAGCCCAAATTGAATATGGGATAGATGATGAGGATATTTTGGATGCGATAGGGTTTCACACCACCGCCAAACCTAATATGACCAATTTAGGTAAACTAATTTATGTTGCAGATAAGCTAGAGGAAGGACGGACATATGACGGGGTGGAAAGGCTAAGAACAATAACCGATACAGATTTTCACACAGGATTTCGCCTAACTCTCAAACATTCATACAAAACAATCAAGAAAAAAGGCGGCAAAATTGACCGCTTAACAGAGGAGGCGCACAAGTATTACAGCCACAATGTGGTGTAGCGCATTTGGTTACCTCGCAAAATTTACAACGGCTATGATAAAAACGCAAAGGAGAAAAACAAATGAGAAAGAAAGAGAGTAAAAGCGAAAATGCAGATAATGTAAATAAAAAAATCAAATATAGCGATAAATTAATAGCGATTACAGAATCGATAGTAAACAAGCCTGATGTTAAGATTTATAGAGATGAGTTTTTAAAAGACCGATTTTCAGATACTGCACCCGAATTGTACGACGCAATTATTGAGCAAGGACCAATAATGGCAGGTTATGATAAAAAAGAAATACATAAAAAAGCAAAAGAATTAATAAATGAAAGGGCAAAGACATCTTCAAAAGAGGTGTTTCATACAAATAAGTCAAAAGAACTTCCAATAACCCAAGAAACTGTTGTAGAAATCGCACAACATTATAAACCCGTATTAATGTTAGCGCAAGAGTTAGCTTACCTATACGGCGAGGAAGATTTGTGGACGGATAATGCCGTCAGCGATAAAGTCAAAAGTCAAATATTGCTATATTGCGGCGTTATGTTTGGTGTCGCAGGTGCGCCACAGTTGCTTAAAGCGCTATCGAATATGCTCAACCCCGAAGTTACATCTAAAATATTCGAACGGACTTTAAATATAATTAAAAAACATCCAACAATTAATTTAATAATAGAACTTTTTAGTGGAGAAATGACAAAAAAGCAGTTTGATAAATTGCTATCTAAAGCGATACCTGTTGTTGGCGGTGCGATATCGGGCGGTGCTGCCTATTTAACAATGAGGGTTATGGGTGCAAGACTCGTAAAAGCATTAGAAAAGGCTAAATTTGACTATACGGAAAAAGAGTTTAATGCTGATTTGAACAATATAATTATTGAAAGCGAAACTCTCTCTGCCGAAAGTGACGATATAGAAAATATTATAATTGACAATATTGATGACTCCTCTAGCGATAATAATTAATATAAGATTGTAAATAAATCTTGTATAGATTATCCACTTGATAATAAAGGCAAATAATCCGAACCTAATGCATGCAAGCCAAGCAGAAGGTTCGGACTTGTTTTCTATTACGATATTTAAAACATCGCATACTATATTTAGTTTAAAAACAAGACAGGAAAAAATTGCTAAATACCGCATAAAGCGGCTTGAAAAATTAGATGTATTGTGGTATGATTATTTTAAAGCTTGAGGAGTTTGGCAAAGATAATAATAAAAGAAATTATTGTTTATTTTAATAATAGCAAGGAGCTATATGAAAACAGAAAAATTATTAGATATAGTAGTAAAAACTCTGGACGAGAAAAACGGAGGGGATATCAAGACCCTTTATGTAACCGAAAAGACTTCAATTGCCGACTATTTTGTGATAGCGACAGGCAAAAATATCACCCATGTTCGTGCGCTTGCCGAATCAGTTGAGGAAAAATTGGAAGAAGAAGGGGTGTTTGCCGCACGCAAAGAAGGTATAAAAGAGGGCAGATGGGCGGTAATAGATTATATTACCGTGATAGTGCATATATTCAATTCCGATACAAGAGATTTTTATTGCTTGGAAAAACTTTGGCAATAGTTTGGTGATATGAAGTTTTTATCCGATAGCGTAGGGCAAACCTATAATATAGCATGCCTTGTCGCCGCTCATTTACAGGGCGGCGAAATTATTATTTTGAACGGCGAGCTTGGCGTTGGCAAAACTACATTCACCAAAGGTTTGGCAAAGGCGCTTGGGATAAAAAAGAGCGTGGTAAGTCCCACTTTTACCATAATGCGTGAGTACAAAGGCAAATATAAACTAAGCCACATAGATATGTATCGCTTGGGCGAGGACGAGGCGGATTATCTTGGGCTTGAGGAATCATTCACCAAGGACAGCGTTACGGTTATTGAGTGGAACAAGCTAAAAAACCTGCAAGGAAAAGTAATTACAATCAATATTGATTACTACGGCGATGATATGAGGATGTTTAGGATAGAGGGCTTGAAATGAACGCATTAATATTTGATACAACTCGTGAGAGCTTGACAATTATTTTGGTAAAAGAGGATATTGGGTATCCGTTTGTAGGGAAAGAGGGTATGAAACGCCATACAAGCAGTATATTGGCGGGTACGGAAAAATTGCTTGCCGACCATAAACTTGCCCCCAAAGATATTGATGCGCTTGGGGTGGTGACAGGTCCTGGGTCTTTTACAGGCATTAGGATAGGGGTTGCCACAGTAAACGCTTTTTCTTTTGCGACAGGGGCAAAGGTGGTGGAAATGACAGCGTTAGAGCCATCTGCACACATAAGAGATAGCGCCCTTGTACTTATTGATTGCAACCACAATAACTTTTATGCGCTTAAAAAAGATGCAAATACCTTTGAGTATCTTGCGCTTAGCGGCGAGGAAACAGAGGAGATAGACCTCCCCAAAGTCTATGCAAATGAGGCAAATGTAGATGAGCTTGTTCGCTTTTTTTTGTATAAGGTAAAAAACGGGCTTTTTTCTAAGCGGGCAACTCCATTTTATATTAAAAAGTCCTCTGCCGAATTATGAGTGTTTCGCAGCTAACAATAAATATGCAAAAATCCAATTCCGAATTATGAGCGTTTCGCAGCTAACAATAAATATGCAAATATCCGATTTAAACAAGCAAGATTTATCTGCAATGGCAGACATTGAAAGTGAGGCTTTTTGCTCCCGTGCGTGGTCGCTTGACTTATTATCAGCAGAATTAAACGACAATACCAAACACTATTTAGCCGCACGGGAAAGCGGCAAATTATTGGGCTATGCAGGTTTTGCACAGATTGGACAAGAAGCCCATATTATGAATATAGCGGTTAGGAAAGATGCGCAGCGGAGGGGCATTGGCAGGGCATTACTTCAGGCTCTCCTACATAAAGCCGTTGCGCTTGGTATAACTGCCGCCACCTTAGAGGTAAGCTGTGATAATTTACCCGCAATTGCCTTATATAAGGAGTTGGGGTTTGTATCCGCTGGGATAAGACCCGATTATTATGAAAAGGGGGAGGGCGCACTTATTCTCTGGGCGTATTTATAATAAGGAGGGATACCTATCAAGCTCATCAATCATACTCGGTACGGCAGAGGACAAGACATCATCTTTTTGCACGGCTGGGGAGGGTCTAAAGAGAGCCTGAAAGGTCTTGCCAATGCTCTAAAAAGTGAATTTTGTGTAACTCTTGTAGATTTTTACGGCTCGGGCGATACCCCTCATCCGCCGCACCCGTTATATTTAGAGGATTTTGTATCCGCTATTGTCGACCTCATTAACTACTACCGTATGAGCGGCGTGGTGTTGGTGGGGCATTCCTTTGGAGGGCGGGTTGCGGTTATGCTTGCCGCACGCTACGGGCATCTTTTAGACCGTGTTATTTTAATAGATGGCGCAGGCATAAAACCCAAAAGAAGTTTTAAATACTACTTCCGACTTTATAAATATAAACTCTGCAAATTGTTCAAGGTGAAAACCTTGCCCAAAGGCTCTGCCGACTATAATGCCCTTTCGGGTGCGGCTAGGGCGACATTTGTCAATATTGTCAATTTTCATTTGGATAATTATTTAAAATATATTACTTTACCCGTCTTGATTATTTGGGGAGAGAGCGACACCGACACGCCGCTATATATGGCAAAAAAACTAAATAGAATAAAAAACAGCAGCTTAGTGATATTGCAAGGGGCGGGGCATTTTTCCTATTTGGATTGCCCCTCGGAGTGTAGTGCTGCCATTAAAGATTTTTTGGGAGGGGCGGATGATTAAAACTACGCTAACATTGCTGTTTATCATAGCGCAAGCGGTATATGCTATGGATGAGCTTGCCGAAGTGCAAATGAACAACTATCGTATGCCTCTCTCCCGTCCTAAAGCAAGATATAGCATAGAGAGCGGCTTGCTTTCTTTGCTAGCGGGGATAGTTGTGCTAGTAACGGTTATCAATACCACCGCAGGTAGTACGCTAACCGTTGTTTTGCTTGTGGCAGTTGTTACATATTTTGCTATATCCTATTCTAAAAGGCGCACCAAGCTAAAGCTCACCCCACGAGGATTGAGATTATTGTTTGCTTTGCTTGGTGTATTAGCGGCAGTAAATACCCTATATTGCGCATTTATTAATGTTGTCTTTATTTTTTATGCGGCAGGGTTTTTAACTTTGATTGTTGCAAGAGGGTTTGGTGTATTTGTTAGTTTTGTGTTGCGTCCGCTAGAAAACCTAAATAACTACCGCTATATAAAGGCAGCGGCGGAAAAATTAAAGGACTTAAATGCTGTTAAGATTGGGATAACAGGTAGTTTTGGCAAGACAAGCTGCAAAAATATTCTCTCAGCTATGCTTGGCAAAAAATACAGGGTATTAATGAGTGCGGGTAACTATAATACGCCAATGGGAATTTGCCTTGCAGTAAAAGAACTAAAGGGCGACGAGGAAGTTTTTATTGCGGAAATGGGCGCACGGCGTAAAGGAGATATTAAGGAGTTGGTGGGAATTGTTAAGCCCACCTATGCGATAGTTACGGGGGTTGGCAACCAACACTTGGCAAGCTTTAAAACAGAGGATGCCATATACAAAACCAAAAAAGAATTGGTGGACTTGCTGCCAATGCAGGGAGCGGCGGTTTTTAATGGCGATAATGCTAAAAGCCGTGCTATGGCAAGAGATTGCAGGGCGCAGACTTTGATGGTGTATCTTGAAAACAAATCGGGGATTCACGCAGAAAATATTAGGTTAACCAATGCGGGAAGCTCCTTTGATATCGTGGGTTTGGGAGAAACCTTTAGCGTATCCACAAGATTGTTGGGGCGGCATAATATATTAAATATCCTAATGTGCGCCGCTCTTGCACACAAACTAGAAGTGCCAAAATACCTAATAGCCAGCGCAATAGAGGAGTTGCAACCCATACCCCACCGCCTGCAATTAATAGAAAATGCCCGTGCAATAACAATAATAGACGATAGCTATAATGCCAACATAGACGGGGCGGCATTTGCGCTTGAAGTGCTTAGGCAGTTTGACGGGAGAAAGGTAGTTTTTACGCAAGGGATAGTCGAGCTTGGCAAAAAGCAAGAGGAAGTGAATATAGAGCTTGGAAAAATTATAGCATCGGTTGCAGACCAAGTAATTCTTACGGGGGAAAATACGGGATTTATCAAGAAGGGCTTGAATAGGGCAGACTTTAGCGGAGAAATATTAACATACAAAAGTCTTGCCGATGCCGAGGGCGCTTTTCCCGAAATTTTAAGGTCGGGTGATATTCTGCTCATTCAAAATGATATACCGTAATAAGCAAAAAATGATACCGTGACAACCAAAAGATGATATACCGTAACAGCAAAAAATGATACTGTAACAAGCAAAAAGGGGGAATATATGAAAAAAACAATTTTGGTAATCTTTGGCGGCAATTCTACCGAACACGATATATCTGTGATTACGGGGGTGGAAACCCTTAACGCTATGCCGGTAAAAGGCTATAAAGCTATACCTATTTACATAAAAGACGGTGTGTGGTACACGGGGAACAGCCTATATGAAATTAAGAAATTCATCCACTTTGCTCCTGCGGCAGCGACTAAGGTTGGATTGGTATTTAAAGAGCTTTACACTCTTGGCAAGCGTGGCAAGCTAATAAAGATAGCAGATGTGGACTGTGCTCTGCTTGCCACCCACGGCGGGAGCGGGGAAAATGGCGCACTGCAAGGGTTTTTGGAAATGTCGGGAGTGCCGTACACTTCGACAGGGGTAAAAGAGAGCGCAATTTGTATGGATAAGGTAGTGGCAAAATCGGCGTTATCCTCACTAGGAATAAAGGTAGTTGAGGGCTACGAAATGCGATATCCCGCTAGTGAGGAGAAAATTGAACAATTGGAAAAGAAGCTGGGATATCCTATAATCATCAAGCCCGCCTCACAGGGCAGCAGTATAGGAATTACACTAGCAAAATCACGGGAGGAACTAATTAAGGGCTTGGAGCTTGCGCACTTTTTTGACACACGAATACTTGCCGAAAAGGGGTTGGAAAATTTTACCGAAATCAACTCCGCCGCTGTTATGATAGGCAAGGAGTTGGTGTTGTCGGAGATAGAAAAGCCGCTAACGGCAAGCGATTTTCTCACTTATAGCGACAAATATATGGGTAGTGCCAAAGGTATGGCGGGCGGGGTGAGAGAATTTCCCGCAAGGGTTAGCAGAAAAATTAGGGAAAAAATACTTGAAACCACAAAGTCCGTATACGAAAAGCTCAATCTGTTTGGCGTAGTGCGCATTGACTATTTGGTGCAAGGAGAGGATGTTTACCTTAATGAAATAAACACAATACCGGGTTCACTTTCCCACTATCTTTTTCCCAAAATACCGCACGCAGAACTGCTAAAAGCTTTAACCGAAAGCGCTATCCAGCGTGGCACAGAAAAAGTACCACGATATGTAACAAGCGTACTATCCAATATTGGCAGTAAGCATAAGTAACAGCTAACTACATCAAAATAGCACTCTTTTGCTATATGTAAGGTAAGGCTAGTAGGGGTAGGCAATCTCTCTATATAACAATAAAGCGTTGCCGTCGCCGTCCGTAAGGGGAGTTTTCGAGTCATAGGCAACTTACCTATATAACAACAAGCATTTATTTACCGCAAGCCAAGACGGTAATAACTTGACTTATTGGTATGGATAAGTTATGATTATTCTATGGTAATTTTAGGTATCGACCCCGGGTATGCAACTTTGGGGTATGGGATAATCAGTTCGGACGGCAGGCGGCACAAAGCGCTTGCCTATGGCGTGTTGGAAACACCTAAAACAGATAGATTTCCCCAAAGGCTTTGCTCTCTTGCCAAAGGAATAGAGGAGCTTATAGAAAAATATCAGCCTGATGCGGTTGCCGTGGAGGAATTATTTTTTCATACCAACCAAAAAACGGGCATTTTGGTTGCAGAGGCAAGGGGTGTGGTATTGTATATTGCCGAAAACTCAAATGCCAAGCTTTTTGAATATACTCCATTGCAAATCAAGCAGGCAATTACGGGATACGGCAGGGCGGCAAAGGCGCAAATACAGGAGATGGTCAGGGTGTTTTTGGCACTTCCCGCCATCCCCAAACCCGATGATGCCGCCGATGCTTTGGCAGTTGCGCTCACCCATGCACAAACAAATACTTATCTTGGCAATTACGGGATATAATATAAAAGAGGTAGTATGTTTTCTTACATTAAGGGAAAGTTGA
>JBAZCO010000061.1:0-9999 GCA_041654915.1 Clostridia bacterium
AAATTTTTTTCAAGTGGTAGCCCCTTAAAAATCAGCCGTTACCAAAAACGCAAGTTTTCCAAAAAGCTTGCGTTTTTTTCTTTTGCGCCCTATATTTTTAATTGCGCACTTTGCGTGTCTTTTGCGCACTTTTGTGCGAATCGCCCGCCCTTCGTGTACCGCCTGTACACTTAGGCGGTCACTTCGCCCAAAATCATCCCAAAATCCAAAGCAAATTGCTACTGCCGTACTTTTTCCAGCTTTAAAAAGGGTCTTTTATAGGGCGCAATTTTAATATATGGCGATAGTCGCTTATAAAATTACCGTTACCAAAAACGCAAGTTTTCCAAAAAGCTTGCGTTTTTTTTGCGCCCTATATTTTTAATTGCGCACTTTGCGTGTCTTTTGCGCACTTTTGTGCGAATCGCCCGTCCCTCGTGTACCGCCTGTACACTTAGGCGGTCACTTCGCCCAAAATCATCCCAAAATCCAAAGCAAATTGCTACTGCCGTACTTTTTCCAGCTTTAAAAGGGGTCTTTTATAGGGCGCAAATTTAATATATGGCGATAGTCGCTTATAAAATTACCGTTACCAAAAACGCAAGTTTTCCAAAAAGCTTGCGTTTTTTTTCTTTTGCGCCCGTATTTTTATATGGATTTTTTTTAATATAATTAGGGAACTATACTCTTTAGTTCCCTAATAACCCTCCTTTCTCATATTTTCCTTTTAAAATCAAGTTATAACATAATACTATCGCTATTTTTGTTTATATACTACCGTTAGTTTCCCCTTATCTTTTGGAGTCGCTTATCGCTCCTATAAATATAAATAAAACATCCATCTGTTTGCGGGGAGTGGTAATTGATTGTTTTGAGTCTTAAATTGGACTACTGCTGTAAAATAAATCTTTGTGCCCTATATTTTATTTTTATCTCTCCCGACCAACAAGATAATCTATTGAACAATCTAAATAATTGGCAAGGTCAATAAGGGCGGGGATTTTGGGTTGCTTGCCCTTTCTCCATTGGTAAAGATAGCTTTCGGTAAAGCGAGTTTGTTGGGTAAGATTGTAAAAAGTTTTGCCTCTTAATGTTAGCACTTCCCCCAAGCTTTGATAAAACGATAGGCTTTGTTTAGGAGTAAAATCTAGAGCATTATCCCGCCTGCCTACAAGATAATCAATAGTGCAATTTAAAACATTGGCAACCTTGATTAAATTGGCAAGATTGATTTGTTTTTCACCCCGTTTCCAGCGCCTGACCGTTTGTACGGTTACACCAACCGCATCCGCCAATGCAGCGGAACTCATATTGTTAGCATAAAACATTGCTTCGGTTAGCCGTTCGGCAAAATTGGTTGCAAAATTGGTTGGTTTATTCATTTAATCATTTCCATGCAATTATCTCTCTCGCCCAACAAGATAGTCTATTGAGCAATCAAATAAATTAGCTAGCTCCTCTAGCGTGGCAAGTTGCGGCACAGCACCCTTATCCCAACGATAAAAATGCGTATCCGTAAAGCGGGTTTGTTTTACAAACCTATAACGGTTACTGCCTTGCTCTTGTAAAATCTCTCTAATTCTTTGGGAAAACAGTATGGGCGAGTGGGGGGTAAAGGATAATAAATCATCACTTCTGCCCGTAAGATAATCGAGCGAGCAGTTAAAATAATTTGCTAACAACAATAAATGCTTTAATGAAACAGTTTTTTTGTTGTTCATCCATTTTGAAATAGATGTTTGACTTATGCCAACAGCTTGCGCAAGCTGTTTGGAATTCAAGTTGTTTTCTTGCATTAATTCACATAGCCGTTCGATAAAATTTATTAGAATACTCATATAGACCTAACCTTTTTAAAATTATCTCAACTAAGTTCAATAAATAGTGGAAAATTGAACTTCGTTGAGGTATAATAAGTATATAATTCTTGTTTTGAGGTGAAATATGGATGCAATTGATATTTTAAGGTGTTTGGCTAGATATGCCGCACGGGAGATTTATGCCGTTAGGGTCAAACTTAACGAGCAGCTTAATAACTTTATACTTTATGCCGAGGGAGAGGACGGCGAGGATGTTTTTGTTGTCACAATAGAGAAAAAATTGGCTTGAGAACTTTGCGGTTTTTTGCAAATAATTGAGCGTAGTGAGAAATAACAGTCTTTACAAATGGTTAATATATTGATATAATTAATCATATCCATAAAATACAAAGGTAATTCGTTTGTATATTAGGGATTTATTTGCGGAGGCGGTTATGGCTGTATTAAAATGGGAAGGAAAGGGCGAGTTTGAGGAGTTGCTAAGAGGTATTATTGACGAAGTGACTAAAAGCGCAATTAGCGCAGAAGTTATTGCGGCGGAGCGTACGATATCCGGCACGGTAAAAACTGCTTTGCTTGTCTTTGAAAAATACTATATGAGAAATGAAAGTCGTGCTAGCCTTTCGGTGCAAATCGTGGCAGAAAGTGGGAACATAAAAGTGGTTTCTGTTGGTTCTGGCGGAGGGCGAGGTGTGTTTTTTAATTTTTCGTGGGGAGCAGAGGAGAGTTTTGCCCAAACAATTGCCGACTATCTTGAAGGTAAGGGATTTGTGCGTGTTTAAATTTAAGCAAAAGTAAAGCAACTTTCACGATATCGCTTTTTTGCGGGAGATAATAATTTTTTATTTGCAATCTACTATGCCATTAGTTTTATCACAATAAAAAGACTTGTGCGATATTTGCCGCTTTTTTTGAAAAGCTATCAATCTTTTTGGGTTTTTGTATTGACATTTTGCACTTGTTTAGGTATCCTTATGACAGTTTGATTTTTTAAAGGAGACGATATGAGTAAGATTTACGATGCCCCTATACCTAATAAAGTTTCTCCAAGAACGAAATGGACATACACTTTGGGCGGTGTAGGTAGAGATATGGCATATACCTTGTATTCAACCTACCTTCTCACCTTTATTTTGTTTACTAAAGGTGTAACCGATGTGCAATTTGGTGTGATAAGCACTATTTTGATTGTTTGCCGTATTTGGGATGCGATAAATGACCCTGTAATGGGTGGTATTATCGAAAATACCAAAAGTAAAATGGGCAAGTTTAAGCCTTGGATTTTGATTGGTGTATTGTCAAATGCGCTCATATTGTCGTTAATATTCTCACTGCCGCTAGACGGTTGGAACTTTGTTATTTTCTTTGGTGTTATGTACCTATTGTGGGATATCACTTTTACCATGAACGATATCGCATATTGGTCTATGCTGCCTTCTCTTAGCAGCAACCCCAAAGAAAGAGCAACCCTAACTTCCATGGCAAACCTATTTGCTGGGCTGGGTGGTGTGCTCGCTGTTGCCTTAACTCCGTTACTCACGCAAGGTCCAAATGCTATTGGCGGCAATGCGGTAACGGGATATATGGCGGTTGCTATCATCATTAGTGCTATCTTTATTGGATGTCAAGTTATGACGGTTGTCGGGGTGAAAGAAAGCCCCCGTGCAATCAAATTACAACAAAAAGCAGAGCCGATTGGATTAAAGAAAATGATGAAAATCATTTTTGGCAATAAACAGCTTTTGTGGCTTGCCCTTGTTATGTTAATGTACAATATCGGCAGTTCAGTTGTCTTAGCTTTTGGCACAACCTATATTTACTTTGAGTTTGGTTATGATGGTCTTTTTGTTACTATTCTTGCGGTGGTATTTGCTGTGGGCGGTGGTGCAATAAATGTCATATATCCCAAATTTGCCGAAAAAATCAACCGCAAAGAGCAGCAATTTATATCGATTATTCTTATAGCGGTGGGCTATACCTTGTTTTTCTTAAATGGTGTGCTTTGGAAGGCTGACAGAGCAGTTGAGTTTGTTTTGCTATGTGTGGCGCTTGTCATTCTTGCGTTTGGGCAGGGTATTTATTATATGAACCTCACCATAAACCTGTCCAATACCATAGAGTACAACGACCTAATGACAGGCTCACGCAATGAGGGTATAATTTTTGCTATGCGCCCGTTTATGGCTAAATTGGGTAGCGCAATGCAACAGTTTTTCATAATGATAGTTTATATCATATTGGGCATAACCACAATTACCAATGCGATATCCGATGTGGAAAAGGATATGGCAAAAGGTCTGATAGATGAAACAGTAAAAGGGTCAAGGATAGAGGCGATTATCAAAAATGTTGACGATACCACCACACTGGGTCTCAAAATATGTATGGTAGGCTTGCCGCTCATCTTGTTAGCCGTGGGTTACTTTGTATTAAAATACAAGTTTAAGATAGACGAAAAAACATATTCCGATATCCTAAAAAAACTTGCCGAGCGTGACGCACAGCGTGCCTTAGAGGAAGAGGCGGCTTTAAATGCGGATGCAGATGAGGCAGTAAGTGCAGAATAATAAAAACTTTTAACTAGTTTTTATATAAAAATACAAGATAATAAAGAGTGTTTGTTTTGAAAAGGAAACAAACGCTCTTTTTTTAAGCATCAATTTATTTAGCAAAATGGTTGTAGCGGTGGTATCAAAATAATTGTATTTTTTGACACTATGGTGTATACTTTAACTATTATTTACCCGCCCCGCCCAATTTAGGGCGCAAAAACGGCGGCTCTATGAGGTTGACCTAATGTATAAAAGACCAGACAGCTCCCCCGATTATCCCAAGATGCAGCAAAAGGTGCTGGAGCTTTGGAAAGAAAAGAATATCAAAAAAAGAGTACTAAAGCTGAATGAGGAAAGCGGCGAGCTGTTTTCCTTTTACGAAGGTCCGCCCACCGCAAACGGCGAGCCGCACGCAGGGCATGTGCTAACACGCAGTTTAAAAGATGTTTATACTCGATTTGCGGGTATGAATGGCTACTATGTGCCAAGAAAGGGCGGTTGGGACACACACGGACTGCCCGTAGAAATAGCGGTGGAGCGCTCTTTAAATATATCTGGCAAACAGGATATAGAAAAGTTTGGTGTGGAAAAGTTTATTGAGGAATGCAAGAAAAATGTTTGGAAATATATCGATAAATGGAAAGAGTTTAGCGAAATGGTGGGCTACTCGTTAGATTTAGACGAGGACTGCTATAATCCGTACGAAAACTACTATATAGAAAGTGTGTGGTGGTCTTTGGACGAACTCAACAAAAAAGGGTTTTTGTATAAGGGATATAAAATTTTACCCTCCTGCCCAAGTTGCCAAACGGCGCTATCTAGCCAAGAAGTTGCGCAAGGGTACAAAGATAAAACGGATATTACCATAGTTGCAAAGTTTTGGTCGGAGGAAATGGGGGCTAATTTTCTTGCGTGGACGACTACCCCTTGGACACTGCCAAGCAATGTGGCGCTTTGCGTAAATCCCAATGAAAAATATGCGCTTGTTGCAAACCAAGACAACGAACGCTTTATTCTTGCCTCCGCTTTGGTAGAAAAGCACTTTAAGGACGAGTATGTCGTTGTGGAGGAGTTTTTGGGTAAAGACTTGGTGGGCAAAAGATATGAGCCTGTCTTTAATTTTTATAGCAACACAGACGGCAATGCCTACCGTGTGGTATCGGGTGAGTTTGTCACGCTTACTGACGGCACGGGCATTGTGCATATCGCTCCCGCATACGGCGAGGATGACGCAGAGGCAGGCAGGGTTTGGGGGTTGCCGTTCTTGCAGCTTGTAGACCACCGTGGCATATTTGGAGATGAGTGCGGGGAGTTTAGCGGGAAGTATATCTTTGACGAAAACGAAAATTTGGTTATCGACCTCATCAAGCGTGACAAGGTATTTTCCAAAGCAAAACACACCCATAGCTATCCCCACTGTTGGCGGTGCAAAAATCCCTTAATGTATTTTGCCCGTGATGCGTGGTTTGTAAAGACCACCGCTTATCTAGACGACCTCTTGCGGGTTAACCGTGAAATTAATTGGTTTCCCAAGTCCTATAAAGAGGGGCGAATGGGCAACTTCCTAAAAAACAATGTGGATTGGTGTCTGTCAAGAAACAGGTATTGGGGTACTCCTCTCAATGTGTGGATGTGTCCCGATTGCTCACATTATATCACGGTTGGCAGTATTGAACAGCTTGTAAATTTGAGCGGCTGCGACCCCGATATAGAGTTGCACAAGCCATATATTGACGAGCCTAAAATCCCGTGCGAAAAATGCGGCGGCACAATGAGCCGTGAGTCCGAAGTTATAGATGTTTGGTACGACAGCGGCGCAATGCCGTTTGCGCAGTTTCACTATCCTTTTGAAAATCAAGAGGAGTTTAAAAGGCGGTATCCCGCAGACTTTATATTTGAAGGCTATGACCAAACACGGGGTTGGTTTTATAGTTTGGAGGCAATAAATACCGCTCTATTTAATTCTCCGCCAATGCGCAACTGTTTAGCGAACGGTATGATTTGTGACGAAAAGGGGCAAAAGATGTCCAAGAGCCTTGGCAACTACACCGACCCTATGGAATATATAAAGAAGTATGGCGGCGACACTGTGCGGTTTATGTTTTATTCCAACGGGCAGCCGTACAATGATGTTATCTTTTCGGAAAATCTGCTTGTGGAAACGCAAAGGAGTTTTCTCAATATCTTGTATAACAGCTTTTCTTTTTATGTGCTATATGCGGATATAGACAAGTTTGCAGGCGGCAAAAAGACCCCCGAGCAAACCGAGCTTAGTGTGTTGGATAAATATATCCTATCAAAATACAATGGGCTGATAATTAGCGTGAAAGAAAAAGTTGCCGCATATATGGCGACCGAGGCAAGCCGTGACATTATGGCATTTTGCGATGAGTTGTCCAATTGGTATATAAGGCGCAGCCGCAAACGCTTTTGGGGGGAGGGCTTTAGCAAGGATAAAGAGGCGGCATTTGTCACGCTCTATACGGTGCTTAGCGGCTTGTCTAGGCTGTGTGCGCCGTTTGCGCCGTTTATTTCCGAAACGATATATCAAACGATTGAAAGACCCTTTGTGAACGGCGCTGAGGACAGCGTGCATCTTAGTACCTATCCGCAAGAAAACCCCGCCTTTATCGATAAGGACATCGAAAGACTTATGCACAAAACTTACCGCTATTGCGAGCTTGGCAGAAGTGCAAGAAATTTAAGTTCTCTTAAAATTCGCCAACCGCTTAGCAAAATATATATTAAGGACACACATTCGGACGAGGTGCTGCCCCAACTATATAAGGATATAATAAAGGACGAGCTTAACATAAAAGAGGTGGTAGAGGGGGGCGACATTGAGCAGTTTGTCGACTATTCGCTAAAGCCGCAACTCAAGACCTTAGGACCTAAATACAATAGGTTGATAGGCAAGATTAGAGAGTATCTTGCAACGGCAGATGCCTACCCAATAATCAAGGCGGTAAAGGCAGGGGGTGTGTGGCAAGCGGAGTTGGATGGGCAGACCGTGGAGTTTGGCGAGGGCGACCTTTTGATATCCACCAAAGAAAAAGAGGGTTTTGCAAGTGCAGGCGAGCAACAATATTCAATAGTATTGGATACCGCTCTTACCGAGGACTTGATTAATGAAGGATACTCAAGGGAATTTATCTCACGGGTACAGGCGCTAAGGAAAGCTCATAGCTTTGATATAACCGACAGAATCAATATACAAATAGACGGCGATGAGGCGATTGTAAAGATAATCTTATCGCAAAAGGAGCGGATAATGTCGGAAATCCTTGTTAACGACATCTCTCGTGGCACAGGCGGAATGGTAAAAGATAGCTTTGAATTTGAAGACAGCAGCATTGATGTTGCAATATCCAAATAGATGCGTATGATAAAAGTGCGGAAACAAACAATATGCTTTGCATAAGGCACGGGATAAGCGACCCCTATCTAAACCACGCAGTGGAGGAAGTGGTTGCAGAACGGTATGGCGACTGTTTTATGCTTTGGGAAAATACTCCCGCCATACTTTTGGGCAAGCATCAAAACGCACGGAGGGAAATTAATTTTTCCTATATTGAAAAAAACAATATTGTCGTGGTGCGCCGTATAACGGGCGGCGGGGCTGTATACAACGATAGCGGCAACCTAAACTTTACTTTTATCACATCGGCTTATGGCGGCTATGCAGGGCTTGGCGATTTTGCAAGGTTTGCCGCTCCCGTGCTGGATGCGCTAAATAGGGCGGGTGTTCCTGCTGTGATGTCGGGGAGAAACGACCTCACGGTAGACGGCAAAAAGATTTCGGGCAATGCCGAGTGCAAGTTGGGAAACAAAATTATTCATCACGGCACACTGCTTTTTAATTCCGACCTTTCCGCATTGTCCAAAGCGCTCACCCCCGATATTGTCAAGTTTGAGGGCAAGGGTATAAAGTCTGTGTCTAGCCGTGTTGCCAATATTCTCCCTTATATAAATGATATTAAAGATATAGGGGAATTTAAAGAATATTTGTTTTTGAATATAATGGCAAGCCTTAACGGGCGGGAAATTGCTTTAACAGCGGACGACTACAATATAGCGGAGGAGCTGGCAAATAAAAAGTACCGCACACACAGTTGGAATTTTGGCGGGGAACGCCCATTCAATATTAGGCGGGAGAAAAGGTTTGCAACGGGTACGGTTGCGGCAGAGATTTATGTTGACGGCGGAAAAATAAAAGATATCGCCTTTAGTGGCGATTATTTTGCAGAGGCGGAACAGGACGAGATTGCGGCATTGCTTAGGGGTGTCCCCTACGAACGGGGTACGGTTAGCGATGTGCTTAGCAAAGTGGATACTAACAAATATTTTTTTGGTGTTTCACAAGATGAAATTGTATCTTTAATTATATAAAGGCGGCTAATATATGTATGAGAGAAAGCCTCAATGGTTAAAGCGTTCTTATAACCCGAACAACGGACAAAGAGAGGTCTTAGAGATAATAAAAAAGTACGGACTAAACACCGTATGTACGGCGGCGGGGTGTCCCAACAAGACAGAGTGCCACAACAGCGGCACGGCAACATTTATGTTGCTGGGCAAGTACTGCACAAGAAACTGCGCCTTTTGCAAGGTGGAGGGAGGCGCTCCGCAAACAATTGATGCCGCCGAGCCAGAAAACATTGCGCTTGCGGCAAACAGTTTAAAATTAAAACATGTGGTGGTAACTTCGGTTACCCGTGACGATATTGAGGACGGCGGAGCGGCGCACTTTGCAAGCACTGTTACCGCCTTAAAGCGGCACTGTCCCAATATTAGTGTGGAAGTGCTAATTCCCGACTTTCAAGGGAGCGAAACGGCATTAAGGAAAGTGATAGCCTCAAACCCCGATGTTATTAACCATAATATGGAAACGGTAAGTGAGTTGTATGGCGAGGTGCGCCCCGAGGCAGATTATAGGCGTTCACTCAAATTGATAGAAAATGTAAAAAAGCAAGACGATACGGGCAAGATAATAACAAAGTCGGGCTTTATGCTTGGGTTGGGAGAAAGCTCCCACCAAGTTTATCAGTTGCTAAAAGATTTGCGGGGCGTGGATTGCGATATTGTAACAATAGGGCAGTATCTCCGCCCAAGCATTGCTCACCGTGCGGTGTCAAGGTATGTTCACCCCGAGGAGTTTGAGGCTTTTGGCAGTGCCGCATACGCTTTAGGGTTTAAATATGTTGCAAGTGCGCCGTTGGTGCGCAGCTCTTACCACGCTTTGCAAGCGGTATCGGCCGTGAGGGACAAGTAAAAATGAGAAAGAAAGAATATAAGCAGTTTTATAAGATTGAAACAGAACTAGACGACAAGGGCAAAGTAAAAAGCCGTCCTGTGTATACGGGCGATTATTTTGTCATACTCAATGCACCAAAGGAAGTAAAGAGCATTGGAATAATCGCTTTGGTCATTCTTTCGTTTTTCACCGTAGCGGGTGCGGGATTGTTGTTTTTGGATATCCTGTCAAACTACGAAGTATATATTGTATTACCAAATGTAATAGCGCTGGCGGGGGCAGGGAGCGCTATATATTATGTATCCTATTTGTTTTTAATAAAAGAGAAATATAATGTTTTCCAAAAGATGAAAGTGGAAACCCGTTTAAACCAATGCCTAGCGTTATCCTCCTC